>DATLSW010000403.1:0-6846 GCA_035533955.1 Ktedonobacteraceae bacterium
GGGTCATCCTCGGTGGCATAGGCTGCCGTGGTGGGCCGCTCTGACGCGGGCAACGACAGGATATACTGCGCAAAAGCATTCAACTGGAAGATGATGGGCGGAGATACGTCGAAAAGATTATGCAATCCTTGCGAAAACACAGATGGCCCGCCACCTATACCTTCCATAAAGGCATAACCATAGCGGTTGGCAACCACCGAGGCTGGTTTCGTGAGCAGCGTCGAGTATGGTCCCAACACCAGGTCCACATGATCAACCGTAATAAGCTGCTGGTAGTTGGTGACTACCTGCGTCGTGCTGCTGGCATCGGAAAGAAATTTCAATTGAACCTGGCGTCCGAGCAGGCCCCCGTTTTTGTTGATGGTATCTGCCCAGAGTTGATAGCCCCGTTCAGTCGCCTGTCCATCAGCAGAGAAATCGCCCGAAAGTGAGACTGAAATACCGATCGTGATGGGTGGTTGCGCCGCAGGGGTGCCACTCCCAGTGGAGGAGCCACCGCCGCACGCGCTGAGCGCGGCCAGAGCCACCACTGTCACAAGCACTGCACCCAGGCAGTTCAATACCTTTCTTTGCCAGAATGCGTTTCGTCGCATCAAGGTTGTCCTCCTTTTTGTTTCGGGGGAAACACAACTGTTACCCCTGGTTCTTTCACACCATTCGCCCGGTGTGTAAACAAGTGTGTTGCACTGCTCTCTAGGAAGTTGCAGGGATTAGCTTTAGCGATTGTCGTCCTTTCCTTTCTCTGAGACACTCCGTTATTTTTGCTTGAGCCAATTGTGGCTTAATCGACCAGCCCCAGTGGCTCTTCTACCAGGGTTGCCACCGTATCCAGGAATTGCGCTCCTCGCGCGCCATCGACGACGCGGTGATCGCACGAAAGGCTCAGGGTCATCATCGGCTGCACTGCCGGTTGGCCGTTGATCGGTACAACACGATCAGCGATGCGGCCCACTGCCAGCATGGCTGCCTGTGGCTGATTGATGATGGCATTGAAGGTATCAACGCCATACATGCCCAGGTTACTGATGGTGAACGTGCCACCGCTCAGGTCATCCAGACTCAATTTGCCGGATTGCGCCTTTGCCACGAGTTCTTGTCGCCGCGCGGCAATTTCGCGCACGCCGAGCCTGTCGGCATGTTGAATAACTGGCACGATCAAGCCTTGTTCAACGGCAACAGCCAGCCCTACGTTGATCTCTACGTTCCAGGCAATGGATTTATCACGCCATGTCGCGTTGAGATGAGCATGATTACGCAGGGCGCTTGCTACCACCTTCACCAATAAATCGGTGTACGTCACTTTAGTCGAGGCGCGTCTCTGGACGGACTCGCGCCAGGAAATAAGATGGCTGGCGTTAATCTCGCGCACCAGAAAGAAGTGCGGAACGGTCGTCCAGCTCTGCGCGGTGCGCTCGGCCATGATTCGCCAGATGGAGCCGACGGCGGTTTCGCGCTGTTCCCTGGCGGGGCTGCCCATCTCCATCTCTTCGCTTGCGCGAGTTAATGGAGCAACCGGTTCCGCAAACAGCACGGGCGCGCTCACAACATCGGCGGCCAGGACCGCGCCGCCAGGGCCAGTTCCTACGATCGTCGCCAGATCTCTGCCTTGCTGGCGGGCTAAACGCCTGGCTTTCGGCGAAGCCGCTTGCAGGCGCGGTTGCCCCATGGCAGAGACTGTCGGCTCTTGCTGCTGGAGATAATCCAGAACGTCGGCTTTCTGGATACGCTTCCCGGCTGGCTTGACCTGACTCAGATCGACATTATGCTCGCTGGCAATGCGTGCCGCCAACGGACTGGCCGATATCCCCGGTGGCCGTCGATTGCCATCCTGGGCGTCAAGATTGACGGCAGGCATAAGAACGTCGCCCATTTGAACTGCCTGTTGGGCAGCCGATGGAATACCATTGTTCATGCCAGTCTGTCCTTGCGGGCGCTCGCCGACAGCCAACACTTGAGCGATGACCTGCCCAACGGGGACATCTTCCCCGACGGCTCCAGTCACATCGGCCAGGATACCGGACGCGGGGGACTCGATCTCGACCGTCGCTTTGTCGGTTTCGATCTCAACCACCGGCTCGCCTTCTTTCACTGGCTCTCCCGCCACCTTGAGCCAGCGCACGATCTTTCCTGTATCCTGTGCCATGCCCAGGGCTGGCAAAATAATCTCCGTAGCCATCGGGATTCTCCTCGTCGGATGCGGTGTAGCAGCGCAATTCATTGCGCCTGGATCGGCTCTGGGCGCGCAGCCTCTCCGGGGGGAGAGGTAATAATCGGCCCCTACTGGCGCAATCAATTGCGCCGCCACATCGCATTCCATGCCTGAACCAATTAGCTAGACCTTATAATCAAACTCTTACCGGGCAGTCGCACCAATATGCCCGTTCGAGTAGATGCGCTGGTTGTTCAATTGAGATTGAGTTTCGCGAATGGTAGGTAACGTGCCGCCAGCGGTGTAATAATGCACGCCGGCCACCAGCAACTCCTCGGCAGGAAAGCGCGTAATCACTTCGCAGCCATCTTTCGTTACCACCAGTTGCTCCTCTATGCGCGCCGCCGTCCAGCCGTCAGTGGCCGGCCAGAAAGTCTCCAGCGCGAAGACCATACCCTCTTTGATCACCTCCGGGTGATCCAGCGAGACCAGGCGACTGAAAATCGGCTTTTCCCAGATGGAGAGGCCGACGCCATGCCCATATTGCAGTGCAAAAGCGGCCTCTTCGTTGTCGAAGCCGAATTCCTGCGCCTTCGGCCACAGTTTCACAATCTCCGTCGTCGTCACGCCAGGTCTGATTTCGTGAATAGCGGCATCCAGAATATCGCGACACCTCTTGTACGCATCGACCATCGCCTGCGACGCGCTGCCGATGGAAAATGTGCGATAGTAGCAGGTGCGATAGCCATTATAGCTGTGCAGGATATCGAAATACGCGGGATCGCCGGGACGCAGCGCGCGGTCACTGAAGACATGCGGATGCGGGCTGCAACGTTCACCGGAGATGGCATTGACGCCCTCGACATGTTCAGACCCCAGGTCATAGAGCGTCTTACTCACGAGGCCAACACACTCGTTTTCGCGAATGCCCGGCTTCATGGCGCGATACAGCTCTTCGTAAGCGGCATCAACCATCATACACGCCGTAGTTAACAGAGTAATCTCGTCCTGGGTTTTGATCAGGCGCGCTTGCTGCATCAACTGCTGTCCGTCAACGACTTTGATGCCCTCGGCCTGCAACGCGAATAACACAGGCAGCTCGATCTCATCCACGCCGAGCGGCTCATGCAAGAGGCCGCGCGCTTCCAGTTCAATGCGAATCTTGCGCGCCACATCCTCCGCGCGCCCCGCGGCGGGCAACATCGCGCCGCGCTGCGTGGAAATGCCGGCGCGCGAACGCTCGCCCAACCAGGGACAATACATCTGGTGATGGCGCGCCGCCGAGCCAAAATCCCACAGAATGGGTTCATCATCCTGCGGCAACAGACTGAAACGCGCCAGCTTGTCCATCGCCCACGTACCGATATGTGTAGCTGTGATATAGCGAATATTGTTCATATCGAAGCAAAGCAGCGCGCCCAGCTCGGATTCCTTTAAAAGGCGCTTGATGCGCGCCAGACGCTCATTGCGCAGGCGCTCAACATTGACGCGCTCTTCCCAATCGACGCTCATCAGGCCGTATGTTTTTATTGCCATAGCGCAGATCCTTTCACCATGCTTATTAGCATCTGAACACATCTTGTATAATACCAAATTCGCTCGCGTCTGTCCAGAATGGTTACGCCCAAGATTACTTTTGTCTATCCAAACTCACCACCGGCCCTCCACGCGCCATTTACACGCGCCCGCACAGGGTTTTCGCCATCGCAGTCACGGTGGCCGGTGTTGGTACAGTCAAATCTTCCAGAGCAGGCGAAAACGGTACAGGAACATCCATCGCGCCCATACGCTTGACAGGCGCGTCCAGGTAGTAGAAAGCTCCATCGGCGATGATAGCCGCGAGTTCTGCCGTCACACCATAGCGTTCGTAGCCCTCGTCGATCACAATAGCCCGACTGGTCTTTTTGGCCGACTCGATCAGGGTATCCTTGTCGAGCGGGTACGTAGTGCGCGGATCGACAATTTCGGCGCTAATGCCGAGTTGTTCCAACCGCTCCGCTGCCGCCAGCGCGACCTGTACCATGCTGCTGGTCGCGACGAGAGTAATATCTGTACCAGCGCGTTTGATGTCAGCCACGCCAAAGGGAATGGTATATTCACCTTCCGGTACTGGTCCCTTCAACTGGTACATCATCTTGTCTTCGAAGAATACGACCGGATTTTCGTCGCGAATTGCCGTTTTCAGCAGCCCTTTCGCGTCATAGGGCGTCGAAGGTAGGGCGACTTTCAGGCCAGGCACATGACTGACCCAGGCGTGCAGACTCTGGCTGTGCTGCGCGGCGCTGCGGCGTGTCGCACCCAGCGTCGTGCGAATGACCAGGGGAACCCTGAGCTTGCCGCCGGACATATAATGCACTTTCGCCGCCTGGTTGGCAATCTGATCCATCGCCAGGCCAATAAAATCGCCGAACATAATGTCAACCACCGGACGCATGCCGGTCATGGCCGCGCCCACGCCGAGGCCGGTAATGCCCGGTTCCGAAATGGGTGAGTCGATCACGCGCTCTTTGCCGAATTCTTCCACGAGGCCAGACAGCACCTTAAAAACCGTGCCGGCTTCAGCCACATCTTCGCCAATCACAAAGACGCCTGGATCGCGGCGCATCTCTTCGGCCAATGCCTCGCGAATGGCCTGGGCAAGCGTGATCTCGCGGACGATTTGACCGGTTCCCTGGTTCATGACGGTACTAGGCATAGACATCTTGCGTTACCTCGCTTGGATCGGGATAAGGAGCATTCAAACCAAACTGGACACCAGCCTCGACGACTGCGCGCACGCGTTGTTCAATCTCGTCAAACGCGCTGGCATCGGCCATTTGCTGCTCGGTCAGCCACGCGAACAGCAGTTTCAAGGGATCGCGTTGCTCCTTCCACTCCTGCTCCTCTTCTTTGGAGCGATAATAGGTACGCGCGATGTCGCCGACATGGTGGCCGGAGTAGCGATAGGTGCTGCAGAGCAGAAAAGCTGGCCCATCGCCGCGCCTGGTTCGCTCCACGAAACGCTGAGCTGCGGTATAAACGGCGCGAATATCTTGCCCATCGATCTCCTCAGTCGGGATATCGAAAGCTTGCGGGCGAGCGTTGATGCGTCCGGCAGTCGTCTCCGAGTTATGAGTATATTCATTATACAGATTGTTCTCGCAGACGTAGATCACCGGCAATTTCCACAACGAGGCCATGTTCATCGACTCGTATAAGATGCCCTGACCCAGCGCGCCGTCGCCGAAGAAGCAGACAACGACCTGATCGGAGCCGCGCATTTTGCTGGACAGGGCCGCGCCCGTGGCGAGAGCAGCGCTGCCACCGACAATGGCATTCGCGCCCAGGTTGCCGGTTTCGGGGTCAGCAATATGCATGGAGCCGCCCTTACCCCGGCAATAGCCCGGTTCTTTGCCCAGCAACTCGGCATACATACGGTCAACAGACGCGCCTTTGGCGAGGCAGTGTCCGTGGCCGCGATGCGTGCTGGTGATGTAGTCGTCGCGTCGCAGGTTCGCGCAGACGCCGACAGCTATAGCCTCCTCGCCGCTATACAGGTGAGCGAGACCGGGCATTTTCGCGCTCAGGTAGAGCTGATTGACATGTTCCTCAAAGACGCGAATGGTGAGCATCTGCTCATACATGCGCAGCCAGCGCTCGCGAGGAAGCGCGGGATAGCTGGCTGCCGCGCCCTGTCCAGCCTGAGATAGGTCTGATTGCACCATACAGGTTCTCCATTGCCTGGTTACGGCTCTAAGCCGGCCATTTTTGCTAACACTTGATACACGATAGCGAAATCATGTTTTGCCAGACCCAGCGCGCGCGCCGCGGTGAGAATTTCGTTACTTACCGCAGTCGTGGGCATCGGCACCTCGAGCTGACGCCCCATTTCTAATGCCAGCAGCATATCTTTCTGCATCATATTGACATTGAACCACGCTTCATCCGGCTCTTTGAGAATGAAGGGCGTGCGATACTTGAGCGACGGCGAAGCAATGACGCTGTTAAGCATCACTTCGAGCGCCGTTTCGCGAGGAATGCCGCCCTTTTCGGCCAGCAGCAAGCCTTCAAAGAAAGCCATAAGCTGCACCTGTAGATTGAGATTGATGGCGATCTTCATCAGGACGGCCTGGCCGTTCGTTCCGACATAATTCACTTTTGGCCCGATATCCAACAAAACAGGTTTGACGCGCTCGAATGTCGTCTCCTCACCGCCGACCATAAGTGACAACTGCCCCTGTTCGAGCGTGACCACGCTGCCAGAGACCGGTGAATCAAGCATCCTGGCTCCCTGCGCCGCCACCATGGCCGCCATCTCTTTAGAGGCCGACGGGCTGACGGTACTCATGTCGATGTAGACCTTCCCCTCGCTCAGACCTGCCAATATGCCATGTTCGCCGCTCGTCACTTCGTGCAGAGCCGCGGTGTTCGTCACCATCGTGAATACGATATCGACAGCTTCCGCGACCTCGCGCGGTGTATTGCCCCAGCGCATTCCGGCATCAAGCAACCACTGCGCCTTTGCCTTCGTGCGATTATACCCAACTACCGTGTGACCGGCGTCCAGAAGCCGCTTGACTACGCGGCCCCCCATCGAGCCGAGCCCGATATATCCCAGAGTAGCCATGACTATTCTCCTCCAACATTGCGAACGTTTTGCCTGCTACTTCTGTCCAACATCCGCGCGCACCTGCTCAAGATGAGCGCGCATCGCATCG
>DATLSW010000404.1:0-5774 GCA_035533955.1 Ktedonobacteraceae bacterium
CTGCGCGGCGAGCATGGCGAGTTTGTCGCCGGCGGCGATGATGGCAGGGATGCGCCGCGCCGGTTCGACGTTGGCCTGGTTGCGCGCGTCGCGGATGCGTATGATCACCTCTTGCAGCAGGCCGAAGTCATGCTCGGCTGCTTCATCGATGGCCGAAGCGTGGGCGCGCGGCCAGGGCGCGGTGATCAGCGCGGGCGAGGGCCATTGGCTGGCATCCGGTTCGCTGGTGCGGTAGAGATGCTGCCAGACCTCTTCCGTGACAAAGGGCATGTAGGGGTGCAGCAAGCGCAGGGTTTGATCCAGCACGGCGCGCAGGATGCCAGCCGTGGAGCGGCCCAACTCCAAGTTTTCCTGCATCTGCACCTTCGCGCTCTCCACGTACCAGTCGCAGTAGTCAGACCAGAAGAACTCATTGATCTGGCGGCCAGCCTCGCCAAGCTGGAAATCGTCGATCAGGCGCGTCACCTCGTCGGTCAGGCGCGCGAGGCGGCTGAGAATCCAGCGGTCGGCCAGCGTGCGCGGCTGCACGTCGGTGATTGACGGCACGCCGATGCCCGCGCCGACTTCCGCCGTCTTCATGAGGACGAAGCGCGAGGCGTTCCAGATTTTGTTGGCGAAGTTGCGGTTGCCGATGATGCGCTCCGTCACGAGCTTCATGTCGTTGCCCGGCGTGCTGCTTGTCGCCAGCGTGAAGCGCAGGGCGTCCGTGCCGTACTCGTCCATGACTTCGAGCGGATCGATCACGTTGTTCTTGGACTTGCTCATCTTCTCGCCCCTGGCGTCGCGCACGAGGCCGTGCAGGTAGATGGTGTCGAACGGGATCGTTCCCATGAAGTGGATGCCGGACATGACCATGCGCGCCACCCAGAAGAAGATGATGTCGTAGCCTGTCTCCATCACCGAGGTTGGGTAGAAGTGGCGCAGGTCGGCGGTCACGTCGGGCCAGCCGAGCGTGCTGAACGGCCACAGCCACGAACTGAACCAGGTATCCAGCACGTCCTCATCCTGGTGGATAGCGGCGCTGTCGCAATGCGGGCAGGCGCTGAGATCCTCGCGGCTGGCCGTCATGTGGCCGCAGTTGTCGCAGTACCAGACGGGGATGCGATGGCCCCACCACAACTGGCGCGAGATACACCAGTCATGGATGTTTTCCAGCCAATCGGTGTAGATTTTGTTGAAGCGTTCCGGCACGATGCGAATCTGCCCGTACTTCACCGCGCCCAGCGCGGGCGTTGCTAGCGGCATCATCTTGACGAACCACTGCTTGGAGATAAGTGGCTCGACGATGGTATCCGAACGCTGGCAATAACCCAGCGGGATCGTGTAGTCCTCGCTCTTGACGATCAGGCCGAGCTTTGCCAGGTCGGCCAGCAGGTTCGCGCGCGCCTCGAAGCGATCCTGTCCGGCGTATGGGCCGGCCTCGGCGGTCATCTTCGCGTCGAAGCCGATGACCTGCACGCGCGGCAGATCGTGGCGCTGCCCGATCTCGAAGTCCACCGGATCATGGGCTGGCGTAACCTTGACCGCACCCGTGCCAAAGCTGGCATCGACGGCCTCGTCGGCGATAATGGGAATCTCGCGCCCGATGACAGGCACGATGGCGATACGCCCAACCAGGTCGGTATAGCGCGCGTCCTTTGGATTGACGGCCACGGCGGTATCGCCCAGGATAGTCTCCGGGCGCGTCGTCGCCACGCTGATATACTCTGTCGGATCGGATTCGTGGCCGGGCAGCGGTTTGAGCGGGTAGCGCACGTAGGTGAGCTTCCCCGGCGTGTCAATGTGGTTGACTTCCAGATCAGACAGCGCGCTCATGCACTGCGGACACCAGTTGATGATGCGCTCGCCGCGATAGATCAGCCCTTCGTCATATAGCCTGACAAAGACTTCGCGCACGGCTTTGGATAGTCCTTCGTCGAGCGTGAAGCGTTCGCGCGACCAGTCGCAGGACGCGCCGAGGCGGCGGTGCTGATCCTGGATGCGATGCTTGTATTGATTGACCCATTGCCAGACGCGCTCTATAAACGCCGCGCGGCCCAACTGGTGGCGATCTGTGCCTTCTTTCGCCAGTTGCCGCTCCACCACGGTCTGTGTGGCGATACCGGCGTGGTCTTCGCCGGGAACCCACAGCGTCTCGTCGCCGATCATGCGGTGATAGCGGATCAGAATGTCCTCGACGGTAGAGGTGATGGCGTGGCCCAGGTGCAGCGCGCCCGTCACGTTGGGCGGCGGCATGCTGATCACGAACGTTTTGCCTGTTGTGCCAGGGCGCGGCTTGAAGTAGCCGCCCTCTTCCCAGAAGCGATACCATTGCTGCTCAACGCTTTGCGGCTCGTAGGTCTTCGGCAAAGCGGTAATAGATGATTGCTGCTGATCTTGTTCCAATTTTTCGTTGATCATACATCCTCCAATACATAATAAAACCCTTTCCCGCACAAGGACGAGAAAGGGTGAAAATGTATGGGATAGGCGCTGGTTGGTTTATGCTGTCCGCGCGCGGACAGCATAAACCAACCAGCGCCTATCCCATCATCAATTATCCTTTGAGGCGTTCGAGAACGGGCGGCTGGCGCAATTTGGCGAGAGCGCCCGCTTCGATCTGGCGCACGCGCTCGCGGGTGATGCCAAGTTCGCGTCCAACCTGCTCAAGCGGGTGGGCCTGACCGTTGCCGAGGCCAAAACGCAGTTGCAGGACGAGTCGCTCGCGCGGCGTGAGAACCGATTCGAGGACGCGCTGCACTTCATCTTTGAGCGTCTGGCTGGTGGCAAGGTCTTCCGGCGTGGCAGAGTCAGTATCGGCCAGCACATCGCCCAACTCCTGCTCCTCGTCCTCGCCGACAGGCAGTTCGAGGGAGACGGGCGCGCCAGGGGCCGATTGCAGTTCAACCATGCGTATCGGATCAAGCCCGGTTGCCTCGGCCAATTCTTCTTCGGTCGGCTCGCGACCCAATTCTTGAATGAGACGCTGGCGTTCGCGGCGAATGCGATTCAGCGCGGTGTTGACATAGACGGGCAGGCGAATGGTGCGGCCCTTGTCTGCGACGGCGCGGCTGATGGCCTGGCGAATCCACCATGTAGCGTGGGTTGAGAAGCGGTGTCCGCGCCGCCAATCGTAACGCTGCACCGCGCGGATCAAACCGATATTGCCCTCCTGGATCAGGTCCAGCAGGGACAGTCCGCGGCCAACATAGCGTTTGGCGATGCTTACTACCAGACGCAGGTTTGCCAGGATGAACTGCCTCTTCGCGTCATAGTCGCCCGCCTCGATGCGCTGAGCCAGCTCGATTTCGCGCTCGTGCGTGATCATCGGCACGCGGCCAATTTCGCGCAGATATGTCATAACGGCATCGGACTCACCGGCATCATTGGCGTTGACTGTATGCTCATACTCGTCGGAACGACGGCGGCGTGCCGCGGGACGACGAGAAGATGGCTCTTTTTCGGCAGCCATCGATGGAAGAGACAGTATGGAGGCAACCTCTAATGCGGATGAACCTGCTTCGTGAGTCAAATCTTTATGCATAGCAGACATTTCTTCTAACTCAACGGAAGAGGATACCAGATCTGGCAAATCCACTTCCATTTCCGGCTCGTCTTTACAGCACTCCTCCGCCGCATCATCTTCTTCATCTATTATATAGTCAAGATCTTTGGAAAGCAACTCTTCAACAACGTCAAAGGGCTGCTCCAGATCCGGCTGGGGGTCTTTCTCGCTTAGCGTTAACGTCGTTCCGGCTAAAACCCGCTGTTCTACATCTATCATTCTGCGCCCTCCATGAAAACTAAATTATCTTAAACAGCAAGATATGTGTCTCATTGATGGCCCTACCCTGAAGGGAAGCGATCCTTAGCCCGAACACGTCGTTCGAGTGCCGCGTGGGAAAAAGTCAGAGACAAGCCTGTTCGTTATTCACTAACGGAAACACAAACGGGCCAAAATATATTCCTTCATACTTACAATTATACCGTAAACCCGCCTTTCATTCCAGTCCTATTAGCCTGTATTTTCGGCGAAAGGACAAATCTATTCATCCTGAATACCATCTATACGTTTGAACCTGCTTTAAGGTCGCAAATGGCCGCTTTTCCGTGACTGGGGCAACGCGTCGGGCAATCGCTGATCGGCCAGGATAGTCGGCTGACGCTGGTTGGATGTTGCCATTCTGGCGCGGTGTAGTGTTCTGACCAGGTAGACTGACAGGATCACGATCGCCAGTAAGACCACGACCAGGAAGGAAATGTCACCCCGCAGGCTGCCTACTGGTTCCCAACTGGCGCCGAAGACAAAACCAAGTCCGAGCGGGATGACGGCTTCGAGCGTTTCGCCGCCGATATCGGCGAGCAGGAAGCGGCGATAGGGATAGAGGCTGGAGCCAGCCAGCAAGTTGATCGCGCCGCCCAGGCCGGAGACAAGAAAACGGCTCAGGAAGACGGCCCATCCGCCGCGGCGCGCAAAATATGCCCGCGCTCGTGTCACGGCGCGCGGCGAGAAGAAACGGCGGCGCGGCACGCGCTCCAGCCGGTCCAGCAGCTTGCGGCCCCACAGTCTCCCGATGAAGTAGCCGAGATTATCGCCACAGATGGAGGCACTGGCGACTACCAACGCCAGGATGAAGACATTGAAATCTCCCAACGCGCTGAACGCTCCAGCGGCCAGCAGCACCAGCGATACCGGCAGTGGCACGCCGACGGCGGCAATGAAAATGGCGAGCCACAGCGCAGCATAGCCGTACTGTTGCACTGAGTTGAGCAAGGTAGGTAGCAATATACTCATCCAGGGTAAACCAGTATTTCGGTAGGGACACAATGATGAATTTTCACAAAATAGATTGGAGGCACGGTCTTACATCCATTTTTCCGTCGATCTTGACGTAACATAGTCTCTCGTCTAGAATAGCAGAAATGGACTCAGTTACGCAATATGTTACCGTCAATATCAAGCGCATCGATCCTGACCTGCCGCTGCCGTCCTATGCAACAGGCGGCTCAGTCGGCTTTGACATCATCTGCCGCCAGGATATAGAGATTGCGCCGCGCGCTCTGGGGCTGATTCCCGGCAACGTCATTGTGCAGACGCCGCCGGGCTATATGCTGATGCTCGCGCTGCGCAGCAGTACGCCGCGCCGCAAGGGGCTGCTGATCCCGCACGGCATGGGCATCATCGATCAAGATTATTGCGGCGAGGGCGATGAATTGCTGGTACAGGTCTATAATTTCCAGGATGAAGCCGTCACCGTGCGGCGCGGCGAGCGCGTCGCGCAGGGCATTTTCGTGCCGATTATGCACGCGGAATGGCGCGAAGTCGATGAAGTCGGCGCGGGACGCGGCGGCTTCGGCAGCACAGGAGGCTGATCGCATGGCGCTGCCCGATTACTACGCTCTGCTGGAAGTGTCGCGCACAGCGACGATGGCGGAGATCAAACGCTCGTACCGCCGTCTCGCGCGCCGCTATCATCCCGACGCGCGCGGCGATCAGCCGCGCGGCGCGGACGAGGCCGCTCTCAACCGGCGTATTACCTTGCTCAACGAAGCCTACGCCGTCTTGAGTAATCCGCAGAAGCGTGCCGCTTACGACGCGCAGCGCCGCCGCTCCGAAGATCGGCACACGATGGATAATATTGCTCCCGCGCCGCCGCCTGAACCCAAAATGACCTGGGTCGAGGGCATCTTCGGCTTCGTGCGCGAACTGAAAAAGGGACTGCGCGGAGATTCGTAAGGATTGTATGGATGGGCAGCCGCAACGGCTGCCCATCTTTTTTTCCTATTTCAATTGT
>DATLSW010000405.1:0-3704 GCA_035533955.1 Ktedonobacteraceae bacterium
GCTGGTCGCGTGCCGCGACAGGGCCAGCGACAACTCGCTGGCCGGAATGCCGCAGCCGTTATCGCTGACGCGGATCAGTTGCAGCCCGCCGTTCTGCAAGTCAACGCGAATCTGCGTCGCCCCGGCGTCAATGCTATTCTCAATCAGTTCTTTGACCACGGATGCCGGTCGCTCCACGACCTCTCCAGCAGCGATCTTCGCCGCGACATCCGGGTCCAACTGGCGTATGGGCATGGACTATCTCACTCTGCATGAACATAGATACTCTCTTCTTCTAAGAACGAGTGTTCAGTGAGGATTATAACACGATCTGCGGCATTCAGATCTATTCTTGTTCTTTTTCAGGTGGTTGATCTCCGGCCTTAGCGTCATTTTGGCGTATTACCCGAATATCAACTGGTATGGAAAGATTTTCCCAAACTTTATCGGCGGTAACTGCTGGCAATTTAAGGTGTTGTGCCAATGCAAGGCAAGCTCTATCCCCAAGAGATAAGCCCCATTTTTTCGTGGAAGGACGAAGAAACCCAGCTTCATAGGCAACCGCTCTGTCAAAATGATGAATGATAATGCTGAGTGAATCAAGCGTCTCATGAATAATCTCTTCTGGCATTCCACGCTCGCTTAACTTTGATACTACTTCAGACAAATTGACCGTGCTGACTACAGCTCCTACAGTGATAAACTGAGCAACTATGTCGCTTCCTGGCTCTTCGTTCAGAAGGGCCAGCACTGCCGAGGCATCTAAAACATATCCACGCATTACTTACTGCTCCAGACGCCGCTCGGCTATAAGCTCATCTGCTAGCGATACATTTCGCGGAATATACCGCCGTACCAGTTCCTGAGCATGTTTAATAGCCTGTAGGGGCGTAAGGATATGTAACTCGTTATCTTCCAGGCGTATGATGATCTCATCACCGACATGTAATCCTAATGCCTGGCGATACTCAGATGGAATACTGATTCTGCCACCTTCAGTTATTTTTGCCCTGATCTCTTTCATATGTCACCTGTAGTAAAAACTGACAAAGACACATACAATAGTATGTTGGATAAATTTTACCATAAATAAAGGTTTTTGGCAAGATATTAGCTTTATGCCATTACAAATTGCTAGATATAGCCATGACCTACTGTGGCCCCGCCAGCGTATGCTGGATCAGCATCAAATGGGTGAGAGGGCCGAGGCCGCCGGGAACGGGCGTGATGAACGATGCTACCTCGCGCACGCTCGCTATGTCCACATCGCCGACGACTTTGCCGTTGACCGTGTTGATGCCCGCGTCCAGCACGACCGCGCCAGGTTTAATCATGTCGCCTGTGATGGTTGCCGGGCGGCCCATGCTCAGGACGAGGATGTCCGCAGCGCGCGTGATGTCGGCGAGGTTTTGTGTGTAGGAATGGCAGATGGTGATGGTGGCGTCCAGGCGCATAAGGACGAGGGCGATGGGTTTGCCGCCGATGTTGCTGCGCCCGACGATCACGGCGTTCTTGCCCGCGACGGGAATGTTGGCGTCCTGCAAGACGGCCAGCACGGCGTCCGCCGTCGAGGGGATGAAACTGGGAAAGCCGAGCAACAGGTTGCCCGCGTTGCGCGAGCCGAGGCCGTCCACGTCCTTCTCCGGGCGCAGCACGTCGGTCACAATGCGCTGGCGGATGTGTTCGGGCAAGGGCAGGATCAACACCACGCCGTCTGTATTGGGATCGTCGTTGAGCGCCGCCACTTCCGCGCGCAGTTCTTCTTCGCTGATCTCGAACGGGTAGGCCAGCGTGGCGCAGCCCAGGCCGATGCTGCGGCACGCCCGCACCAGTTGGCGGCTATATACTTCGGCGGCGGCATCGTGTCCCGCGATCAACTGTGTCACGCGCGCCGGTCGATGGCGCTGCTTGCGAAACTCAGCCGCCGCGCCGCGCAGCGTCTCCGTCAACCGAGCGGCGAGCGGTTTGCCATTGTAGATGATTGCTGTCATAGCAGGTATCAGGAAGCAACCTGGTAGATGATGGGCTTATAGCGCGGTAATGGTATAGGTTTGCTTTCTGAACGTGCAGCCTCCAGCCAGATCGTCTTTGCGATTTGTACTTCTCGAAGCGCCTCCTCTGGCGTGTCCCCAGAAGCTGAACAGTATTTTAGGTCAGGGATATCAGCGATGTATCCCTCGTCCTCGTCGCTATAGAAAATGTTGATATGGTAATCCTTCATGTCAATCCTCCAACTGATCCACGTCTTTAAAATATATCGTAGCCCATTATACTTCTAAATTGAGCGTTTGTCATGCTCTGCTACCTCCCTACCTGATATTTTGATATTCAGACCTCCCTATAAGCCGCGCAGAAACGCGATCATGGCCTCGTTGGTTGCCGCGGCGCGTTCCTGTTGCAGCCAATGCCCTGCACCTGCGAAAACCTCCTGGCGCAGGTGCGGAACGGATTCTTGCATCCGCTCTATGCGCGTCTTTACCCCTGGAATAGCCAGGATGGGATCGCGGTCTCCCCACAGAAAAAGCGCGGGCTGCATGATTTTTGCCCCACTGTATGCCGCCATCAGTTCCCAGTTGCGGTCAAAGTTTCGATACCAGTTGAGGCCGCCGCGAAAGCCCGCGCGCAGATACTCCGAGGTGTAATAGTCGATATCCGCCTCGGTTAACCAGTCCGGCAAAGAGGTTGGAAGGGCTATGCCGGTCAACATGCCCGCCCTGGGATCGCTGCGGGTAGGCAGCCAGCGCGTCCCGGCGGGAGCGTCGCCAGATAAGCCGTACAAAACCTGGATCATAGTTGATCGCACATCCCGCTCCAGTTCCGCTTCCGCGAGGCCCGGCTGCTGGAAATAGAGTTGATAAAAGAACGTGTCGCCGGCCATTTGCTTCATCGCCGCGGTCGGGCGCATGGTGGAACGCGGCCCGTAGACGGGGCCGCGCGGCGTATATGGCACACTCATCGTGATCACGGCTCGGAAGCGATCCGGTCGCAGCAGCGCGGCGTTCCAGGCGACATTGGCTCCCCAGTCATGGCCGACGATCACCGCCTGCTCTTCACCAAGCGCGTCCAGCAGACCTACCATGTCGCCAACAAGGTGCAGCAGCGTATACGCCTCGCTGTCGTCGGGGCCGTTGGTTTGACCATAGCCGCGTTGATCGGGAGCGACGACATGGTAGCCAGACGCCGCCAGCGCGGGTAGCTGATAGCGCCACGAATACCATAGCTCAGGGAAGCCGTGGCAGAGCAGGACAAGCGGCCCCGTTCCCCGCTCGGCAATGTGCATGCGTATGCCGTTGGTTTCGATAAAACGATGCGCTATTTCATCGCTAGCTGTCTGCTCAACGTTGTTTTCAGTGGTCATACATACCTTCTGTTTCTCTTATTCTGTCGTCAGCACGACTTTCCCCATTACTTTACGCTCCAGGATGTCATTCAGCGCCTGGGCTGCCTGCTCGAGTGGATAGCTGGCGGAAATATGCGGTTTGATGCGGCCTTCGGCAAACCAGGTCATGAGTTGCTGGAGATGTTCCTGATTGCGCTCAGGCTCGTGTTCCACGAAAGATCCCCAGAAGACGCCGACGATGGAACAGCCTTTGAGCAGCGTCAGGTTAAGCGGGATACGCGGGATATCGCCTGCCGTGAAGCCAATCACCAGGTGTCGTCCGCCCCAGGCCATGCCGCGCAGCGCCGCTTCCGAGTAAGCGCCGCCGACGGGATCGAAAATCACG
>DATLSW010000406.1:0-6033 GCA_035533955.1 Ktedonobacteraceae bacterium
ACGAAGGATGGAGACCCCCTCGCGATGCCCATAACGCGGGCGGGGCACGCCCACGCCCCTACGGACCTCGACCAATTTCCCCACGAAGGATGGAGACCCCCTCGCGATGCCCATAACGCGGGCGGGGCAAGCCCACGCCCCTACGGACCTCGACCAATTTCCCCCGAAGGATGGAGACCCCTCGCGATGCCCATATTGACCAGCTACTCACAACCCGCTATAATCGAACCCACGAGCATCTAGTGTGTGACAGTGTGAGTAGGAGCGTGCATTGGACGGCTATCTGGAACGCGATCACATCCCCGCGAGCGCTGGCAGGCGTGGCAGAGACGCGCGACATGCTGCCTCGCGCCAGGTACACGAGCCAGATGCGGTCTACCAGATCGCGCCGCAGCCGGACATGTCACCCGTGATCGATTTCGCGGCGGACGCTGAGACCGTGCGTACCGTCGTCGAGGGCGAGCGACTGACCTATGGGCATCTCTTCAATCCCGCCTTCGCTACTGAATGCTCGCTCATCGATCCGCTGCCACATCAGCGCCTCGCCGTCTACGATCACCTGCTCAAACAAGCGCGGCTGCGCTTCCTGCTGGCCGACGACGCCGGGGCGGGCAAGACCATTATGACCGGGCTGTATATCCGCGAGATGTTGAGCCGCCGCCTGATCTCGCGTATCCTGATTGTGCCGCCCGCCGGGCTGGTGGGCAACTGGGAACACGAACTGCGCTCCCTCTTCAACCTGCCTTTTCGCATCATCACTGGCAACGACGCGCGCGCCGGCAATCCCTTCGCGGGGCCGCGCAGCGACCTGCTCATCGTCAGCGTCGATACCCTGGCGGGTGAGCGCCTGTTTGCACGCCTGCAAGAAGCCGACGTGCTGCCCTATGACCTCGTGGTCTTCGACGAGGCGCACAAGCTGGCCGCCGACCGCGAAGCCGACCTTTCGCTGCGCCGCACCGATCGCTATCGCCTGGCCGAGGCGCTGGCGGGCATTGCCGCCGATGAGGAACGCTGGTCGCTCTCCTGGGCCGCGCATCACCTGCTGCTGCTCACGGCCACACCGCACATGGGCAAAGACTACCCCTACTACTGCCTGTGGCGGCTGCTCGAACCCGACGCGCTCTCGACCATCGATGCCTTCAACGCCTACCCGCCTGACGCGCGCCGCCGCCACTTCATGCGCCGCACCAAAGAGGAACTGGTCGCGTTCGATGGGCATCCGCTCTATCCCACGCGCATCTCAGACACGCTCAGCTACGCTCTCACGCAGGGCGAGGTCAGCGAACAAGCTCTCTACGATGCCACCACGCAGTATATCGAGACCACCTACAATCGCGCGCGCCTGCTCAATCGCTCGGCGGCGCGGTTGGCGATGAGCGTCTTCCAGCGCCGCTTAGCCAGTTCCACCTACGCGCTGCTGCGCTCGTTTGAACGCCGCGCCGAGAAGCTGGCGCGGCTGATCGAGGAGATGCGCGCCGGTCGGCTCACGCCAGCGCAGTTGCGGACGGCGCAGCGCGCGCTGGACGAACAGAAAGATACGCTGGACGTCAAGACTGCCGACGAAGAAGAGAGCGCCGATGGCGAGGAAGAACACGAGCAGCGCGAGGACGAACTGCTCGGCGGCGTGCTGGCAACCTCGCTCGCCGACCTGGAAAAAGAACAGCGGCAGGTGGACTGGCTGCTGGAACTGGCGCGGCGCGTCTACGCCCTGGGCGAGGAGTCCAAGTTCGAGAAGTTGCGCGACATCTTGCGCGATCCACGCTACCCGCGCGAAAAACTGATTATCTTCACCGAACACCGCGACACCTTGTATTTTCTGGTGCATCGCCTGGAGGGCATGGGCTATACCGGGCAGATCGCGCAGATTCACGGCGGCATGAGCTACCAGGAGCGCGAAGAGCAGGTGGCCGCCTTTCGCCGCCCGCTTGACGAGGGCGGCGCGCGCTACCTGGTGGCGACGGACGCCGCCGGGGAGGGCATCAACCTGCAAGTGTGCTGGCGAATGGTTAACTACGATCTGCCCTGGAACCCGGCGCGCCTGGAACAGCGCATGGGGCGCATTCATCGCTACGGACAGCAGCACGACCCTGTCGTGATCCTCAACCTCGTGTCCGGCACCACGCGCGAGGGCCGCGTCATGCTCACGCTGCTGGAAAAGCTGGAGCGCATCCGCAAAGAACTGAGCAACGATAAGGTGTTTGATGTGATTGGGCAGTTGTTCGAGGGCGTGTCCTTGCGCGACTACATGGAGCAGGTGGTTCTCTCCGGCGACGAGGGCGCGGTCGAGCGGCGCATCGCGGGCAAACTCAGCGCCGGGCAGGTGCGCGCCGTGGAAGAACGCAAGCGCGCGCTCTATGGCGACGGCGGGGCTGTCAAGAGCCAGTTACCACGCCTGCAAGCCGACCTGGAGCAGGAGACCTATCGCCACCTGCTGCCAGGCTACGTGCGCCACTTTCTCGAGCAGGCCGCGCCGCTCATCGACATCGGCATCGAAGGCGACCTGGAGGGCATTTTTACCTTGCGCCCGCTCGCGCCCGGCGCGCTGGACTGGCTGTTGCCCCTGCTCGAAAGCTATCCGCCGCCGGTGCGCGACCGTTATACCGTCTCCCCGCCGCGCAACGGCGAGTCGGCCATTTTCCTGCATCCCGGCGAACCCGTCTTCGACCGCTTCCGCGCCTACATCTGTGATCGCTTCGCTTCGCAGGCACTGCAAGGAGCGGTCTTCGTCGATCCGGCGGCGGAACGCCCCTATTTTTATCACCTCGCGCAGGTCATAGTCGCGCGGCAGGCCGATCCCGCGCTGCGCGGTCTGAGCCGCGACGAAGTAGTCGAGGAGCGGTTGATCGGCCTCAAGCACGAAGAGGGCGGCGAGGTCGTGGCATGTCCCGCCGAGCAACTGCTGCTCTTGCGCGGCAGCGACCATCTGCCACCTGCGGCCATCCCCTTTGCCGCCACCATCACCAGCGCGCGCGCGCTGGCCCATGCCTACGCGCTGTCACAGGTTGCTGAGAAAGCAGCCGAAGCGCAGCGCCACAGTCTGCGCGAGAGCCTGCCGCAGCGGGAAACCTTCATTGAACATGGCTTTGCCTATCAAGCGGCGGAACTGGCCGAGCGGCGCAAGAAAATGACGGAACGCGCCAACGGCGGCAGCGCCCGCGCGAAAAGCGAACTGACGCGGATCAAGGCGCGCCAGCGCGACCTGCAAGCGCGCAAGGATGAGGCGCTATCCGTGCTGCGGCGCGAGCCGGAACTGATCGGACCCGGCGCGATCACCTTCCTGGCGCGCGCGCTGGTTGTGCCATCGCGCGATCCCGAAGACACAAAACGCTACGATGCCGCTGTCGAGGCCATCGCCATGCAAGTCGTGCGCGCCTATGAAGAGGCGCGGGGAGCGACCGTCTACGATGTCTCGACGGCGGAACGCGCGCTGCTGGCTGGCCTGGAAGCGTGGCCCGGCTTTGACCTCTGGTCGCACCGTCCAGGCAGCGAAAAGCTATCTATCGAGGTCAAGGGCCGCGCCGCTATTGGCGACGTCGAGCTGACCGAGAACGAATACATCCGCGCCTGCAACATGCGCGACCGCTACTGGCTTTACGTCGTCTACGACTGCGCCAAAGCCGCGCCCCGGCTCTGGCGCATTCAAGACCCGTTCGGCAAACTGATCATGCGCGCCAAAGGCAGCGTGATCGTGGGCGAGGGAGCGATTTTCGCGGCGGCGGAGAGTGAATAGCATCAGAAGATGACACGATGCAGTGTTTTATTGAAAAAACGGAAGAAAGGGGAAATATATGCCCTCGTTACGATTTACTGCCGATATCAATGGCACGCGCGAGACGATTTTTGACCTGATTACCGATCTCGCTCACTATGATCACTGGCTGCCAGGTTCAAGGGTGTTTGGTGGAATGACCCAGGTATCGCCTGTATCACCGGATGTCGGCACAACCTATGCCGATGGCACCATGCGCGGCTCGATCACTGAGTTCAATCCGCCGGAACGTATCACGTTTGAGCAATCCATGCCGGTAAAAGCGCTGCTACTGACCGGAAAGCTGAATGTGCGCGTTCGTTATACGCTTGAAGCGACTGGAAGCGATGGGCAGGCTACACATGTGATTCGCGAAGTCACTTTTCACCTGCATGGCATCCTCGGGGCTGCGCAGCCTCTTGTTGTCAGCACCATGCGCCGTGAAAGTGGACGGCTGCTGGAGATGATGAAACAGTATGTGGAGCGTGGGAAGGTGAATTGAAATACGCTCTCGTGTTTTTTACAACCCCAACCAGAATAGCACCATTGACACCATTAATACAATTCTCATATAGATGCGCTTACAACTGGCAGGCATTCAGGGGGATGTCACTGCTGGCTGCCTGATCTTCCAATCACAAGGAGAAAATCTCATGAAAAAGCTGCGTCTCCTCTTCGCTATTTGCACCGTACTCCTGATCGGAGCAGTGTTGAGTCAATCAGGCTTTGTGCGCGCTGCTCCCACCACAGCAGGCACGATCACACAGCATCTTATCCCGACCATCTTCGCTTATCCCACGGGGATCACGCTTGGACCAGACGGCAATCTCTGGTTCACTGAAAGCCAGGGCAATAAGATCGGGCGTCTTTCGCCTCGTGGGGGCTTCAAAGAATATCCTCTTCCCACTCCCAACAGTATGCCGATCGGGATCACAACTGGCCCCGATGGCAATCTCTGGTTCACCGAGCGTTATGGCGATCAAATCGGACGGATTACGACAACGGGACAGATCACCGAGTTTCATGTCTCACAAAAGACTGGAGGCAGGCCAATAGATATCGCGCGCGGCCCTACCAGTGCGCTCTGGTTCACAGAATTTGCCAGGAAGATTGGAGAAATTACAACTGAGTAGGCCGGAGTTTCGCATATTTATGGTATACTACGCACAGGTAATGTTCTTGCGAAGAGGTGCATAGATATGAGTCTTGTCATCCCTGATGACTTCCTGCGGGCTGCCAATATGTCCGCAGGAGAACTGCGGCGGGAAATTGCGCTCCTGCTGTTCCAACAGGATAAACTCACACTTGGACAGGCCAGCAAGTTCGCTGGAATGAGCCAGTTGGAGTTTCAACAGTTGCTGGCGGGCCATCATATCCCGATCCATTACGATAGCCAGGAGTTTGCTGACGATCTGGATACGCTCCGTTAGGAAGCACGTCGATTACGGTCCTGGCGCAGTCGTTCTATTACCCACATACGTATCAGCGTAGCCTTCTTCATACCACGTTCATGCGCTATCGCTTCTAGCTCGTGGTCAGTTTCCGGATCAAAACGCACTTGCACGTTCGCAGAAAGCCCACGAGTAGCGTGTACTTCGACTGGCTCAGTTTCATGGGTAAAATCGGCGGTGCTATGGGTATCCCAAAAAGTGGCTTCCTCTTCGTAACTGTGAAATGCCGGAATCGAGCCGTGTGCTTTTGTAGGATACTCTGGCCCTTCATACGTTGCCTTATCGTTCATTTCTTTTTACCTGCCTTCCATTCTCGGTATTCTTGACGCTCCTTCTTATCTGCCGGTCTGGCGCTTACCGGATAGTATTTCTCTGGGCCTTTGGGTGCGAGGATAATCACCAGTAAACGCTTGTCTGCTTTTGGACCAGTTACCAAGAAACGTCCTCCATATGTGCGTTGAACTTTCAGATTTTCAGCAGGGCCGTATGCTACCTCCTCAACCTCGGCCCGTGTAAGCTGATGTCGTTCCCTTATATGAGCTTCATTGAAACTGTCCCAAACCAACTCTAAAATACTAATCCCATTCATTTGTCTATTGTACTGATTTTCAGTACAATGTCAAGGGTTATAGCCACTCTTCCCAATTCACCTCATCTCATGATACTATAGCATTGCATTTGGGCGCGCTTTCCCGGCTCCGTAGGGGCGTGGGCTTGCCCACCTACTCCAACTAAATCAAGGAAGCGACGGTAGTTTGCGGCGGGCATGTCCGCCAGGATTGTGAGCATAGTGCGGTTTGCGTCGCAGCCGCGAGACAAGAGAAGCGGGAGGCC
>DATLSW010000407.1:0-6712 GCA_035533955.1 Ktedonobacteraceae bacterium
AACTCATCTTTCCGGCTCACCTTGATGAACGCGGGATTATTGGTCTGTGCCGCTTTCATCAGATTGCGGCTTGAGATAGGCCACACGCGAGTATCATCCAATTTGCCTTTAAAATGCTCCTGCAATATTGTTTCGTTGCGCTTCTGGATTGCTTGCCAGCTCGCTCTGTCGTAGAGATCGATCTTGGTTTGGATAAAGAAAATATGAGGGGTGACTTTGATGATAGCTTCTAAAAAATCTAATTCAAACTGCACAATCGGCTGCTTCGAATCCAGGACGAAGATCACGGCATCGGCGCGTGGTATGAAACGCTGAGTGATCTGTGCGTGCGCGGCATAGAGCGAACCCATACCCGGCGTATCCAGAATGCTTACCCCTTTGGGGATATAACAAGCAGGTATATCTACTTCAATCCAACGCAATATATCCAGGCCGAACTGGAGATCACGCCTCTGATCAGCGGCTACCTGAGAGCCATAGCTAGATAGTTCATCTTTGCTAATTTCGCGGGTCGATTCATCCTCGAAGCGCAGGCAAAAATGCTCTTGTTCGGCATTACTCACACGAAATACTTGATTCGTTGCAATATCGACATCTGTTGGCAGCAGGTCTTGCCCGATGAGAGCGTTGACGAAGCTGCTCTTTCCACGTTTGGCCTCGCCAACGACAAGCACAGTATATGAGTTCGTGGCAAGCTGTTGTCGTATGATATCTAATTCCATCGGCAGTTGCCCTAGTTCAAACTCTCGTGTTTTTTTATCCAGGTCATTGAAAATAGTGAGCGTTTGTGTGCGAATAGTCTCAACTTGTGTTCTAAATTGATCGATGTTGCTCATTACGCTTCCTCTCAATCTGCTCATGTGAATAATCACATGGACGTTGCAACCAATGTTGCTCATTTGGCCTGTTCGATAGATGGGGGGAATGAATGTGCGATTCGCACTCGCGCCTGACGCAGGACCCGGCGCCCTACAGCGAAGCCAGGGCTGATAACCTCAGAAATCGGGGTTCCAGGTGGTATATCATAATTTGGAGGGTCTGCCAGATGACGATTTTCATCAAACGCGCGGTCTTGAGAAATGATCTCGACTCCTGACCGGCTCAATATTTCTCGCAAACGGTACATCACATGCTCTGCCGTTTCATGACGGGGATCAGACACAGGAAAGAGGCCATCAAGTTCGTCGAATAAGTTGACGCATCCCTCTACCAGCTTCATCCAGCGTTTATTATCTAATGGGTCTACCAGATCTTGAGAAGGTGATCTTGTTTCCCGATCTGATAGCTCTTCTGCTGGAGGAACATGAACTGATCGGCTCCCTGGCTCAGAAATATATGGGGAGTTTGTCATGGGTGAGTTTGATGAATAGCTGGCCTCAGTTTTTCCATTTTCAATTGGAAACGCCATCGCTGCTACTGATCGAGCTGTAACCCAGCGTCCAGTCAAAAACATCCATGCGCTCCAGGCAATGACGCCAAGCAGCACAACTATCACCAATATGAGGAAAAGAGAAAGGAAGCTACTCATTAACTTTCACTCCTCAAGCAGACGGAGTATTGAAAGAAACAACAAAAAGTATTTCTACCTACTTTGTGAGAATATACTTTATTTCTATGAAAAAGTCAATAGGATCAGCTTCAATTTTTATGCTTGAAGAAAAATCAGGGGTATGCAAAAAGGATGATAGCTCCGCCATCATCCTTTTTGCATACCCCTGATTTGTTCCCTTACCCCGCCTTGCTCAGCGTGTGCCTGAAGCCCATCGAGTACAGTTCGGCGTACATGCCGTGTTTGGCGAGCAGTTCGTCGTGCGTGCCTTGCTCGATGATGCGGCCATGCTCCAGCGCGACGATCAGATCGGCGTTCTTGATCGTCGAGAGGCGGTGCGCGATCACTACGGCGGTGCGGCCTTCCAGCAGGCGACGCAGACCTTGCTGCACTATCGCCTCAGTCACGGTATCGATGCTGGCCGTAGCCTCGTCCAGGATCAGGATGCGCGGATCGGCCAGCAGAGCGCGCGCGAACGAGAGTAACTGGCGCTGACCCACGCTCAGGTTGCGCCCGCGCTCGCGGATCACCGTCTCGTAGCCCTCCGGCAGGTGCATAATGGCCTCGTGCGCGCCCACCACTTTCGCCGTCTCCTCGATCTCCGCGTCCGTCGCGTTCAGGCGGCCATAGCGGATGTTGTCGCGAATCGTTCCCGTGAACAGGAACGGGTCTTGCGGCACGACGCCGATCTGGCTGCGCAGTGAGTGCTGCGTCACTTCGCGCACGTCGTATCCGTCGATCAAGACTGCTCCCTGCTGCACATCATAAAAGCGCGTGAGCAGCGCCGAGATTGTCGTCTTGCCCGCGCCGGTCGCGCCGACGAACGCGGCGGTCTGCCCTGGCTTGATATGCAGGTTCAGGTCTTGCAGCACCGGCATACCAGCCAGGTAGCTGAACGTGACGTCGCGAAACTCGACATCGCCTTTGATTGGCGGCAGCGTCTCCGCTTTGGGCCGATCCTTCACCTCGATCGGCACATCCAGTATCTGGAAGATGCGCTCCGCCGCCACGCCCGAACGCTGCAACTGCGTGTATTGCTGGCTCAGGTCGCGGATCGGATCGAAGAAACGGTTGATATATAGCGTGAAGGCTACCAGTACGCCGATTTGCAACTGTCCGTGCGAGACCATCAGACCGCCGAAGAACACCACCAGCGCGATAGCCAGCGCGGCCACCACTTCGACGAGCGGCAGCACCAGCGCGGCAATGTGGCTGGCCTCGAGGTTCGTATCGCGGTTGTAAGCGTTCAGTTCGTCGAATTCGGCGCGCACGCGGTCTTCGCGTGCCATGCTCTGAATGACGCGCATCCCAGAGATGTTTTCCTGCAAACGCGCGTTCACCATCGAAATTGCGGCGCGCGTGCGGCGGAACGAACGCTGCGCGAAACGCTGCCAGAAGGCGGCAATCACGAACATGATCGGCAGCACCGTAAACGACAGCAGCGCCAACGGCACGTCCATCAATAGCATGGCCGCGATGATGCCGACCAGCGAGACCACCGAACTGAGCATCGAGAGCAAGCCAGAACTTAACAGAGCTTCTAGCACGTCGATGTCCGATTGCAGACGCGACATCACGCGCCCGATCTGCGTGCGATCATAAAAGCTGAGCGAGAGTTGTTGCAGGTGCTGGAACATATCCGAACTGATCAGGTAGAGGATGCGCTGTCCTACCCAGGACATCGTCCAGACCTGCCAGTATTGCGCCTGCCACATCACGATATTCACGGCGATGAGGATCGCGCTGATCAGCGCCAGCCCGCCCAGGTTCGTCACGTTGATATAATTGTCGATAGCCACGCCGATCAGATACGGATTGGCGAGGCTTGCCAGCGTGAAGATCAACATCAGCACGACGCTCAGCAGCGTTAGCCCGCGATAACGACCGACATAAGGGCCGAAACGCTTTAACAGCTTCCAGTCAAACTTGCCGGAGAGATCCTCGTCGGAACTCTCCAGCAAATTTTCGCGCCAGATGTTGCGCTCGCGATGCGTGACATACGAACTGGGAGCCTGTGCTTTGAGCTTGAATTTCATCGCAGAGCCTGTTCTTCCTGGCCGGACGGCCTATCCAACTGGTCAGTATTCCTTTTATGATGGTTCCCGTTTCCGTTGTTATGCATCTGTTGATCCAACATCTGCGTCTCGAATTCTTCCTGGTCGCGCAGTTGCAGGTCGTAGACTTGCCGGTAGAGGCCGTCTCGCGCCAGCAGCGTCTCGTGCGTGCCACGTTCGATGATGCGCCCATCATCAATGACCAGGATTTGATCGGCGTTCTTGATGGTGCGCAGGCGCGAGGCTACCACGAAGGTCGTGCGGCCATGCATCACCGCGTCTAACGCCTGCTGGATCAGATACTCGGTTTCCATATCGACGCTGGAGGTCGCGTCGTCGAGAATCAGGACGGCAGGATCGATGAGCAGCGTGCGCGCGATGGCGACGCGCTGCTTTTGCCCGCCGGAGAGCGTGACGCCGCGCTCGCCGACCCAGGTATCGTAGCCATCGGGCAGCGACATGATGAAATCATGGATGCGCGCGACTTTGGCGGCGGCGATGATCTGCTCCCGCGTCGCGTGGGCCACGCCGTAGGCGATGTTTTCGCCCACGGTGGCGTTGAAAAGAAAAACGTCTTGCAGCACCAGCCCGATATTGCGCCGCAGCGAGAGCAGCGTCACATCGCGCACATCCCAGCCATCGATGGTCACGCGCCCGCCCGTCACGTCATAAAAGCGCGGTAGCAGGTGCAGGATGGTGCTTTTGCCGTTGCCCGTCGCGCCCAGCAGTGCGACAATCTGGCCGGGTCGGGCATCAATGTTGATATCGTGCAGCACTTCGTTGCCGACGCTGTAGGTAAAATTGACATGCTCAAATTGCACATGCCCTTCCACGTTTTCCAATACATGCGCGTCCGGCGCCTCCTTGATATCCGGTTGCTCATCGAGGACGCCGAAGGCGCGGATGCCGCTGGAGAGCGCGCGCATATACCAGTTGATCACATAGCCAAAGGTGCGTACCGGCGTTGCCAGCAGCAGCACATACGTGATCACGGCGACCAGCGTACCGAGCAGTAGATGATGGCCGATCACAATTGCGCCGCCGACCCAGATCACCACCACGGTGATAAGGTTCAGCGCCAGCATCATCATCGGTTGGTTCCAGGCGGAGAGGCGCAAGGCGTTGAGGTTCAGGTCGCGCACTTCCTGGTTTTTGACCTCGTATTTCTCCGTCTCGAAATCTTCGCGCGCGAACGATTTGACGACGCGCATACCACTCAGGCTCTCCTGCATGATCGTTCCCAGCGCACCCACCTCGTTTTGCACATCGACCCAGAGCGGGCGCAAACGCCGCATAACCTGAGCCGCGAGCAGCCCGATCAGCGGCACGCTGATCAATGTGACCAGCGCCAGCCGCCAGTCCATCGTCAGCAGGATGATTGTGACCGCGGCGAAGGTCACAATACCGACGACGGCGCGCAACAACCCCATCGGGATAAAGTTGCGTATTGCCTCGATATCCACCGTCAGGCGCGACATCAACTGTCCTGTTTCGGCCTGATCATGATAAGAGAAACTGAGCGTTTGCAGGTGACTGTACACCTTGTCGCGCAGATCATAGGCGACCAGCGATGAGAGCGCCTGTGACAGGTAGCCTTGCTCGTAGGCAAAGAAGCCGCGCAGCGAACTGGCGACGACAATAGCCCCCGAAGCCAGGAGAAGCTGTTCGACGTGTCCGTGTTGCACGCCGACATCAACCACCCAGGCCAGCAGCGACGGCACAACCAGCGCGAAGCCGGTTGCCAGCAGCAGGCTGATGATCGCGAAAACTGTCTGGCGCCAGTGCGGTTTGAGCAGTTGCACAATACGCCAGTAGATACGTAAATTGGAGCGCCAGTTGCCCATACTGGCAAGCATCGTTGAGCGTTCCGGTTTTGGTGACGCCACAGGTTGAATCCTTTCTCGCGTAGACAGAAACCTTCTTCCCCCGTGTGTTCCCACATCTCATAGAGAGCATACGTCTTTAACGTCATGGTAAAAGTAGAGTATACACTACTATAGCTGACATAGGGATGTCAGTCTTTTGCCAAATTTGTGTTAAAATATGACCATGCAGAAAACTGAGCGACTCGTAGCTATTACATTGCTGCTGCAAGCGCGCGGTAAAATGACCGCGCATCATCTCGCCGACGTGCTAGGCGTCTCTCAACGCACCATCTACCGCGATATGGATGTGCTTTCGCTGGCGCATGTCCCCGTGTCGATGGATTACGGCCCCGGCGGCGGCTATTATCTACCCGATGATTACCGCTTCGACTCGACCCTGTTCACGCGCGAGGAGGCGGTCTCGCTCATGCTGGGCGTCGCTATGGCTGGCAGCTATAGCCTCTTTGCTGATGATGACGATCTGCACCGCGCCTTGTTAAAATTAGAGGCGGCCCTGCCCGAAGGATACCGCGCCGATGTCAGCGCGGCGCGCCAGCGCATCCTCTTCGATACAGCCGCGTGGTACAGCCGCCCGACGACGACCGCGTTTCTGGAAACCATCCGCTCGGCCTTGTGGGGCGCGCACCAATTGGATATTCTCTATCCCGGCTCGTCTCCCGCGCAATCCGAGTGGCGGCGCATCGATCCCTACGGTCTCGTCTATAAAGGAGTCTCGCGCCGCTATGTCCGTACCGGCATCTGGTATCTCGTGGCGTTTTGCCATCGCTGCCGCTCGTTCAACGCTTTTCGCGTCAGTTTTATTGAGGATGTGAGGGTCAGCGATGAGAAGGTAATCGTCCAGCCGGATTTTGACCTGCGGGCCTATTGGGAGGGTATGCGCGGTCAGTTGGAGACACCGCTGCCCGCGCTGACTCTCACACTGCGCGTCAATAGTAGCGCGCGCTCGGCCTTGCGCGGCGAATACAGCGTTTTGCGCGAAGAACCTGATGACAAACTGGTCGCGCGTGTCAACCAGGAATCGGTCGAAGCCGCCGTTGCCTACGTCCTGGCCCTCGGCACGGACGCGGTTGTGCTGAGTCCGGCGAAAGTGCGCGATGCTGTTGCCAACGCCGCGCGTAGAATTGTGGCAATGTACGACTAATTGCTCTGAATTCCCCAACTTTGTCCATTGTCATCTACCTCAATCGTTCCCGTTTGCGCCGTCTGTACAACCTGCCAGGTCG
>DATLSW010000408.1:0-5729 GCA_035533955.1 Ktedonobacteraceae bacterium
AACATCTTTCTGGTGCGCGTCGGGAAGCGCGTTGACCAGCGCGCCTCCGCGCAATTTTTCAACCGCATGATGAGTTCTCCCAATATGGCCCGATTGTAGCGATCCAATCCTGGTGATCTGGCGTATTACTGAGCGAGAAGCAATGAATGACCGGTTGCTTATGCGCCCATCGTGAAAACCACGCGGCATCTTCCCGGCCAGGACTCTCACCGTTGCTTACAGGAATAAATATGGAGAAACGGCCCGGCATTTACCGGACCGTTTCTCCACATCATACTCTGGCTACTTTCTTCTCGTTGAAATAGCCTTCAGGCAGAATCGCTCTGGTGGTTGATAACGCGCGCGACTACGACGCGAGTTGATCGGTGATTTTCCCGGTAGTCACGAGCCAGCGCGCGAACTCCAGACGGCGCCGATGCGCGGTTGCCTGCACCTTCTCTTTCTCTGTATACTCCCGACGCAGCTTCGATAAACGCATGACCTCCGCTTCGGCAAAGCCGACTCGACGTAACATGTCCCGATCCTCTTTGCGGTCCATGTGAGCCTCCTTTTTCGCGAACTAGAATGGGTTAATCAGGAGCTATCATCAGCATGCGCTTGATACGCTTCAGAAGAGCCTGCATAGGATAAGGTTTCGGCAGGTGATCCAGGGTGAAGCGTGATTCACCGCAAGAACGTAGATACTTTCTTACCTCCGGGTTCAGGCTTGTAGTCAGCAATACAGGAATAGGAGTACGCAGACGCAGTGTCTGTAATACATTCCAACCATTCAATACGCCAGAGAGTTCAAGATCCAGTACTACGAGATCAGGAATGCGCTGGCCGAGCAGTGAGATGGCCTGTTCACCGCTGCCGACTACCTCGACGGAGTAGCCATGAGCCGCTAAAAAATTTGCTTCCAGTTTAGCGAGCGATGGATCATCTTCAACGACAAGAATCCAGGTGAGTTTTTGTGGTTGTTCCTGTGCTTCTTGCGGCGCGTTGATTGGTGTACTTGCTCGCTCTCGTATGTGATTTGGTGTAATATGCGTTTCGTTGCCTCCCGGCATCATGTTCGCAGCGTCCATATCGGGCATGATTGGTATCCTGCTTCAGTGATGTTTTGCCAGTCTCACTGCGGCACCTTGCCGGTGCGGCTCACGAGAGGGTCTGCCTCTCTTCGAATTATAATCCAGGCACGGTGATAATCTTGTGAATTTTGCCGAGGCGCGTGTGAAATTGCTGTGAAGATGCTGTGATCAAGCGAGGCGCGAGCAATCGGAGACGCGATAAATCGGGGACGCGATAAATCGGGTCCCTACGCGCCGGGATCGGGAGGTGGCACATAGTATCCCACGCCCAATTCATTCAGCAAGAAGCGCGGTTGCGCGGGGTCCGGCTCTAATTTGCGCCGTAAATGGCGGATGAATGTGCGCAGATAGGTGTTCTCCCCGGCGTATTCGGGTCCCCAGATGCGCTGGAGGAGATCGCGGTGCGTCAGCACTTTCCCCGCGTTGCGGGTCAATTCGCACAGCAGGTTATATTCTGTCGGCGTCAGGTGGACTTCGCGTCCGCCCGAACGTACGGCGCGGTGGGCATAGTCAACCAGCAGCCCCGTTTCGCCGCCGCAGCGATAGAGTGATCGCTGCACGTCAGTATTCATGGCGTTGTTGCGCAAGCGAGCAAGTTCTTCCAGCCGCCGTTCGGCTACGCGCACATGCGCCAGCAACTCGTTCAGATTAAATGGCTTGGTTAGATAGTCATCCGCTCCCACGTCGAGAGCTTTGATCTTGACCGGTTCCTCGTCATGCGCGGACAGCACGATCACTTGAGCGCTGCTCCATTGGCGCAGGCGGCGCAGGAACGTTAACCCATCCAGCGAGGGCAAGGAAAGATCGAGCAAGATAATTTGTGGTTGGAACTCTACAGCCTGGTCAAGAGCCTGCGCCCCATCGCGTACTGCTTGAATGTCGTAATTTCTGACCCTGAGCTGGTTCACCAGAAAAGTACGCATTTGCTGATCGTCTTCAATACAGAGAATACGAACTTTTTTTTCGGTAGGCGTCGCGGGCATAGTTTATGCTCCTCCTTCTTTAGGCGTGTTGGTGTAGGCCACAGCGAGCGTAAAGGCAAATGATGCTCCTTCGCCTGGACTGCTTTTGACGGTCAACTGGCTGCCATGCGCCTCCACGATGCCCCGGCTGATATATAGACCCAGGCCGGTGGCCGGGCTCCAGCGCCCGCTGCGTAGTCGCCGCTCCTCGGTGGGCTGACCGGGGCGATCAACATCTGGGCGGCTCATGGCGGCAAAGGCGCTGAAACGGGTGAAGAGCGCTTTCTGCTGCTCGCTTGAGATGCCGGGGCCACGATCCGTAACCCGTATCTCGACTTTTGATGCTTCTGGTGTGTCCTCGTCACAGATAAGCTCGACATCGAGGCGTACCGCGTCGCCTTCTGGCGCGTAGCGAAAGGCATTGCTCAAGAGGTTGATCAACACACTCATCAGTAGTTCGTAGTCAGCAATGACTGCTGGCACAGCATCGGAGATGCTGATCTCCAGACGCCGCTTCGAGGCCGCGATTAACGCTTCGAGCCGTTCCTGCAAATCTTCTATGAGTTCCGGCAACAGCACCGGCTCAAGCTCTAAACGCAGCGCGCCTGCTTCCACCCGCGACGCATCCAGGAAATGATTGATCATGCCGACCAGCCGCTCGACTTGATCATCGGCGTTTTCCAGGAAATTGCGTTGATCCGCGCTCGACCATTGCAAGTCTTCGGCCTGGAGCGCGCTGAGATGCGCGCGAATATTGGCTAATGGCGTTTTCAGTTCGTGCGCCATCGTCGTGAAAAAATCCTCACGGGCGCGTTCCAGAAGTTTGATCTGGCTGAGGTCGTGGAGGACCAGCACGACATTCGCGATGCCGCCATCCTGCGCGACGAGCGGCGCGGCGCTGACAAGCAGATAGAGCATCTGCCCTTCCGCCTGTTGAATGTGAAGCTCCGCCTCGCTGGCCTCGCCCTGATAGAGCGCTCTCGCCAGCGGCTGCTCATTGTATGGCACAACGGAACCGGAGGAAGTATAGATGATTGGTGTGCGGAATAGTTCTTCGGCGCTGCGCCCGATGGCGCCGAGGGCTGCCTGATCCGGATTATCGCCGGGATCGAGCGCTAAGCCGATGCTTTGCAGAAGGCTGGTGGCCTGACGATTGATCAGTTCGATGCGCTGATCCTCGGCTGAGACCAGAATCACGCCCGACGGCAGGCGTTCCAGCAGCAGTTTCATGCGCGCATTTGTCAGCTCCTGCGCGGCCTTTGCCAGCGCCAACGCCACATTTCGCTGCTCTAACTGCGCGGTGCGCTGAACCACTTCCGCCTCGATGCGTTCGCGCGCCGCCGCTGCCTCGGTGACATCATGATAGATAGCGACATATGCGAAGATGTCGCCCAGGTTATCCTGTATCGGCGCGAAGGAACGTCGAATGCTGTAGTGATTGCCGTCGGCTCCGATCAGCTTGAACTCGTCAATCACCCGTTCGGAAGCGGGATGATCGCTATCCGCCAGCGCCGGAGGAGCCGTCTGGAAATCTGGCGGGAGCGACGCGGTACTACGCGCCATCGCCTCGGAGACATGCAGGCCCAAAACATCTTCTGACCAGCCGAACAGGAGGCGGATGGTCTGGTTGGCATCAGCGATGCGCCAGCGCGAGTCATAAATGATCACGCCGTCAGGGATGGCTTGCATAATGTGTTCGCGCTGTCGCAGGTTGCGGCTGGCATCGCGCGCCAACTGGTTGATACGCAGAAACAGGCGCGCGTTTTGAATCGCCAGCCCGGCTTGTTGGGCGAATTGCTCCAACAGATCGATCTCTTCAGCCGGGAAGCCGCGCGCGCGTCGATGGTAGACCTCGATCGTCCCGATCACTCTGCCTTTGCGCGCCTCCGTGCCATTTCGTTCGTCGCGCGTGAAGCTTGATACACTGTGTTCTCCTTCGTTCATCGGATCAAAGATGGGGATGCACAGCACAGAACCGGGGCGGCGCGGCGTCCCGGCGTCATCGAGCAGCGGCAAGTCAAGTTCAGGCCACTTATTGGTATCAGTGATCATTATGGTCTGCTGTTCTCGCATGGCCCAGGCTAAGAGTAATTGCTCGCTCAAGCGCGGGTGCCAGTCTTGCGAACGCTGGACGCCTTTCTGCGCGGCAATCGTAGCTGTGGGCGGCCTGCCAATGATGGGTTGCTCGCGGATGATAGGCGGCGCTGCCAGCCCTGGCTCCCATACGGCGAAATCGACTCCTGAGACCGAGCGTTCGATCAGGATAATAGCGCAGCGCGTCGATCCGACCATTTCCTGTACTGCCTGGAGAATGCGGTCCAGCACCAGGGGCAGCGCGAACGGCCCCGCGATCGCCGAAGAAATGCTCTGAATAGCATCCACATACAGCCGCGAGCGCGCCAATTCGGTAACGTCCTCGACGGTCACGAGCAGCATATCCTCTATTTCCCACTCCGGTTGCCCGGCGAGATACCGCTGCGCCTCCGCTGACGTAATGAGTTCAATGGAGACGCGCCAGGAAGTTCGCCCGCGCGCCGCCAGGAACCCTTCATAGGCTACATCGTTCCAGCTCATGCTCTGGCCCGTCGCGCATACTTCACGCAGGATCGGCAGAGCGATCTCGCGCAACTCGTCGGGGATGATCTCCTCGACCGGGCGATCAACAACGTCTTCCGCACGCCATTGACTTCCCAACAACGATACCAGGTATGGGTTGGCATAGCGCACGCGAAAATCGGCGCAATCGAGTAAAACAATGCCTACCGACATGTGTTGTAAGATCGGATCAAGCTGTATAAAAGGCCCAGGCTCCATATGGTTCTGTTTCTAGCTATCCAGGCGATGCATGTTTCCCAACTTACATAGTTGGATGGCAATGAATCATTCTCTATTATACCCTGTTTTTCTGATCAATGAGGGAGGAATCGCGGATTGGGTCTCCCCCAAGGACGGAGATCCCCGGATTCGTGATAATGGTGTTGTGCTTGACCCATAATTCTGCTAAGATTATTTCCAACATTCTCTGTTTAATGCTTTATTAAGGAGCCTGTCAGATGGATTTACGCGGGAAACGAGTGCTGGTCATGGGATTGGGATTGCAGGGATCGGGCATGGCGGCGGCCCGCTACTCCGCTCAGCAAGGGGCAATCGTGCGCGTTACTGACCTGAAAGCGCCGGAAGTGTTGTCACGGAGCGTGCAGGCTCTGGCCGGTTTGCCGATTGAGTTCATTCTGGGCGAACATCGCGAGGAAGATTTCCAGTGGGCAGAGATCGTCATTCGCAATCCCGGCATTCCCCTCACTTCGCCGTATTTGCAACTTGCCAGCCAGTCTAGCGCGCTCATCGAAATGGAGATCGCGCTCTTTTTTCTCGCCTGTCCGGCGCGCATCATCGGGATCACTGGCACGCGCGGCAAAACGACGACTGCTACGTTACTCTACGAGATGCTACGCGAGAGCGGCGCGCCGACAGTCTTAGGCGGCAACGTGGCTGGCGTCGAGACGCTGTCGCTGCTGCCGCGGATCACGCCTGAAACGCTGGTTGTCCTGGAGCTATCAAGCTGGCAGCTTGAAGGGCTGTTCCCGCACGCGATCAGTCCCCAGGTTGCTGTGATGACCAACATCTATCCCGATCATCTCAACACCTACGACAGCATGGAAGACTACGCCCATGCCAAAACCAGCATCTACCGTTTTCA
>DATLSW010000409.1:0-3544 GCA_035533955.1 Ktedonobacteraceae bacterium
GGGGTGATGGGCTCGTCCTTGGACGCTTTATTCCTGAAGCCTGGCCGTCGTCGCCACCGGTTCCCAAGAAACCGACGAAGAAGAAGCAAGCGGCTCGGCCCGCTCAGGAGGCCGCTTGATGAAAAACCTACTGTTGAAAGGCATGGAGGGTAGGGGCGACCCTTGCGGTCGCCCTCCCTTCCAGCCATCAGCTCAGATGGGCTGCCCTTAACTTGACGCCTATTGGGCGCTTGCGCCGCCCGCCCAGCGGGAAAAGGCTGGCAGCGGGCGGCGCAAGCGCCCCCACCCCACACCCACGTCCACCCCCGCCCCTACTGAACCCTCACACGCTCCCCAAAAAACCTACTGATGGAGGGTTCCAGTTCCCAGGGGCGATGCAGGCGCGATCAATTGCGCCGCCACAGCGAGGTATCATTTGGCGGCGCGCCGAGATAGTGTTGCACGACATCCACCACGTCCTGCTGTTTGAACGGCTTGGTGAGATAGACATGCGCGCCCGCCAGCCGTCCCTTGAGCCGGTTCAGCGTGCCGCCGCGCCCGGAGAGCATGACCAGGATCGTCTGGGCATAGGCTGGCTTGCCTTTGAAATACTGCAATAACCGGATGCCATCCATGCGCGGCAGCAGCCAATCAATCACCAGCAGCGCGGGAATCTGCCCCTCCGGCGCGTTCAGCCAGGCGATGGCCGACAGACCGTCAGCGAAACAGCGCACCTCGCTATAGCCCGCGCGCCGCAGGCCGATCTCCACGATGCGGCGCGTCACAATCGAGTCGTCGATGACTACGATCAACTGCTTCATGCTCGCCACCCGTTACAGGTCTTTGACCGTTTCGCTGACCATGCGCGTCGCTTCCCGCTCTCCCACCAACTTCGCCAGTTGCGTGTGACAGCGTTCCATCTGTTCCATTTTCTTCGTGATGAATTGGTGGCGGGTTGTCCCCACGGAAAATCCGCTCAGCCCGCGCTGTGCCGCCAGATATTCCTCCTCGTACTGCTTGCGCAGCCGCGCCACTTCACTTTGATTGACAGGTTCGGACATTGCTTGCTACTCCTTTTTTACTTTACACTGAGGTTCTCCGTCCTTCCGGGTGACGTAGGGGCGCGGTCGTGTTCACCAGGGCGGGGCAAGCCCACGCCCCTACGGCGGTCGTGTTCACCAGGGCGGGGCAAGCCCGCGCCCCTACGAGATTCGACCAATTTCACCCAGGAGGATGGTGAACCTCCAACCATCCAATAAAGGGGCGGCGCGGCGGCGCCTGTTCCCCTGGTTTCGGGAGCAGCGACAGTGACAGAGTTTGCCGCGTTCCTGGCCCCAACGCAAGCATACCCGATGGACAGCGCGATAACCACCGCAATATCATCCATTTCTTCACATCTTTATTTTTGCTGATACCGCGTTTCATCTTATATTTCTACGTTGTTCGCATTATTCTCTCGTTGCCTTGCCATTGCTCGTTTTTATCGCAATTTCTCCCATTTTCCGGCATTGATCCGCATTTTGCCCCATTTCCGGTCCGCGCATTTATGCGGTGGACATTGCCACATCCTCCACGTATACTGTGTATAGGCTGTAAATTGGCAGCAGGTTGCCAGCGAAGGGAGCAGCGAGGGAGTCATGGAGCGCACAAATTTGATCGAGGCGCGCACGCGCAAGCACTGGACCTTGGAGAAAGCGGCGGAGCAGCTCGAGGTGGATGCCGATACGCTGTGTCGCTGGGAAAAAGGCCGCACGAGGCCGCGCGCGTATAACTTGCAGCGCATCTGCGAGGTCTATGGTGTATCGGCGGCACACCTGGGCTTAGCGGACGCGCCTTCTCTTGATGATTCAGGGGAAGACCTGTCCGTCTTCAGCGAGGCGCTTCCACCGCGCGATGACGATGGAATGCTGGCGGAACTGCTCCAGCAGGACTTGAGCCTGCGCCTGATCAGGCTGGTCTGGACGTGGCCGCGCGGCAACCTGCGTTACGAGGAACTACAAGGGCGAATCATGAAAGAGACAGAGCAATTCAGCAGCATCTCTCACGATGCTGAGCATCCCCTGACGCGGCGCGATGCCTTGCGGCGGCTGGCATTGTTGCCCGTGGAGATGTATGGCCTTACCACGCTCGTTGGCGCGTTGAGGCAACCGGCGGAGGAGTTTTTGCCGTTGTGCGCGGCAAGCGTCACCGCCTGCTGGTATCTAATGAGCGGCAGCGACTTCACACTGGTCGAACACGTCCTGCCGCAGTATCTACCTCGATTGGAGGCGCTGGCAAAACAGCCATCGCGCGTGCAAAAAGAGGCCGCCCGCCTGGCCTCGCATGGCTATCAAATCTCAGGATTGCTTTCGCTGCACCGTAATGACTTGCAGGCCAGAGAGAGACACCTTCAACGCGCCATACAATATGCTGCCATCTCAGAGGATGTCAATCTGGAAGTAGCAGCAATTACCAAGCAGGGCAATACCTATTATTACTGCGCGTCGCCCAACCAGATGCTAGATATGTCCCAACAAGCTTTGCCGCACATTAACAACGTAATCCCTTTGGTACGAAGTCGCGCTTATCTTGGCCTGGCCGCTGCGCACGCGCAGTGCGGAGACGAGCAAGAAGCGCTGCGCTACTCAGGCATGGCTTACGAGACTTTTCCGCAAGATGCCCAGAACACTATCGTGACACCGTATGCCGGATTTGGACGCGGAGAACTCATATTTTGGGAGGGCATAACACAGCTCGAGCTTGGTCACGCCAAAGATGCCTGGAACACCTTTGCTCGCAGTATAGACCCACAATCTACTGCTCCTGTGTCTGAACGCATGCGCGTGGAGATTGTCAATCACCAGGCGGAGACGGCGATTTCGCTGCGTGACCTTGATCTCTTCTGCGCGTATCTCGAGCAGGGCATCCGGGGAGCCGAAGCATTGGGCAGCCAGAAGCGGCGCAGCGAAGCCTTCGATATTCACCGGCAGGCACTCAAGGTCTGGCCGCACGAGCCGAGGATCAAGGCGCTGCGCGAGCTGTTCGTGAAGCAACCGCCGAAGGCATAGGCGAATGTGGAGAACAAACGGGCGGCGCAAGCGCCCCCACTCCCATCATCAACCACCCCCGCCCCTACGATATACGGCGTCCGTCGTTGGACGAGCGCAGCAATGTCCAGCCCGTATATCGTAGGGGCGGCCCTTGTGGCCGCCCGTCCGTCTATTGTAAGAAACAATCACAGATGAACATGAGAAAGGAAACAGCAATGAACCAGAACAACGACCAGGAAACGCAGGCGGCCAACGCTACTGGCGTGGAGGCACGCCTTGCCAGGCACGGGGGCCTCTCTTACCTGCACATACCCGCGATCAACATCCAGCAGTCGGCCACCTTCTACGAGCAGGTCTTCGGCTGGAACATCCACAGGCGCGGCGACGACCGCGCCAGTTTCGATGACGGGGGCGGATACGTCAGCGGCGCGTGGGTGACTGATCAAGCGATCTCACGCGAGCCGGGTCTGCTGCCGTACATCTACGTCAACCGCATCGACGACATCATCAAGCAAATCGTGGCGCGCGGTGGCGAG
>DATLSW010000410.1:0-5973 GCA_035533955.1 Ktedonobacteraceae bacterium
GCCAGCATACACTGCGGGCTGAGGTGTTTGCGGAGGTAAAGAGGTAGTAGGAACGGTTCGATTTGTACCACAAGAGCTGACAACAATATGCCTGGCTTGCGAAGGCTGATTGTTTCCCGTTCCAGTCGCCTGTCCAGCAGCAGGCGCGCAACCGGTCAGGGCAAATATGAGCATGATCAAAGCTAGATATGGAAAGATATGTAGGGCTATGATTCTGAGCATTTTTTGTCTCCCTTAATACTGATCGGCCTTTTCTGTTAGTACGATGCTCATAGAATGATTCTCTCAAACCAGCATTGGAAAGTAGTTACAAAAATGTGAATTTGTAGTAAACTAAGCCATAGCAAGCTTGCACCATATCATCTTTGTAGTGAGGATAGTGTATTATGAGCATACCGGATTTCCAGACCACAATGCTTCCATTGCTGCAATACACAGCCGACCAGAAAGAACATTCTTTTCATGAAGCTGTTAACGCCCTTGCCCAGGTGTTTCATTTAACAGACGAAGAGCGAGAGGAACTCCTGCCCAGTGGACGACAAGCCACGTTCAGCAACAGACTCAATTGGGCATCTTCATATCTCAAGCATGCAGCTCTACTTGAGAGTACGAGGCGTGGCTATTTTAAAATCACCCAACGGGGAATGGAGATATTGCAACGGAAACCTCCAAAAATTAATATCGAATTTCTGATGCAATTCCCTGAATTTCAGGAATTCAGAGCAGTGAGAAAAGGGAAAAATGGGATTGTAGAGACAGAGGTAGAAACAACAAACATCCGTACACCCGAAGAATTGCTTGAAGACGGCTATCAAAAAGTCCGGCAAGAACTCGCTCAGGATTTACTTAATCGAGTAAAAGCCTGTTCACCACGCTTTTTTGAGCGGCTTGTCGTAGAATTACTCGTCAAGATGGGATATGGAGGTTCAATCAAAGACGCAGGAGAAGTCATAGGCAAAAGCGGCGATGAAGGCATCGATGGCACAATCAAGGAAGATCGGTTGGGACTGGATGTGATCTATATTCAGGCCAAAAAGTGGGAAGGAATTGTAGGACGGCCAGAAATTCAAAAATTTGTGGGCGCACTCTATGGGCAGAGAGCAAAAAAGGGCGTATTCATTACCACATCTTCTTTCACAAAAGATGCTATAGACTATGCCAGGAGCATTGAAAGCAAAGTTATCCTGATCGACGGCGGGCAATTGGCAGAATTTATGATCGATTTCAATGTTGGTGTAGCTGCGGTCACTTTATATGAGATCAAACGGATCGACAGCGACTATTTCACAGAAATCTAGATAGTCGAAGTGTGATTGTTCAGGGCAACCGTAAGAGTTGCCCTGAACAATCACACTTCGCATTGCTAACCCAACTTTTGCAGCGTTTCCAGCGCTTCGGTGATGTGCTTCTGCGGCGCGAATTGCGAATCGAAGATGTGACGGACAACGCCAAATTTATCGATCACGTAAGTCACGCGGCCCGGCAGGAGGCCGAATGTAGAGGATACGCCGTAGAGCTTCCTGACGGCTCTGTCTTTGTCGCTCAGCAGAATGAACGGCAGGCGATGTCTGGCGGCGAAACGCTGGTGCGAGTCCGCGGAGTCGGAACTGACGCCGATTACTTCGGCTCCGGCATCTTTGAAAATCTCATAGCTGTCACGGAAGGCGCAAGCTTCGGTGGTGCAGCCGGGGGTGTCGTCTTTGGGATAGAAGTAGAGGATGATGGCGCTTTTGCCGATCACGTCCCACAAACTTACCTGCTCGCCGGATTGATCGGGAAGCGTGAAGTTGGGAGCATAATCTCCGACCTTCACATTACCCTGTTTGCTGATGGTACTCATAGATATTGGTCCTTAGCTCGTTGTTGTTGAATTAGTAGCTACTCTAGTATACGCAGCTAAGTTACCAGGGTTAATAGAGGAATGGTCAAGATGCGGCGCGCAATGTATTGCGCGCCGCACAAAATCTTGACCATTCTTCGATGCCATTTACGGAGTCACGCCCATGCCTTTCTGGATAAAGAGGCCCATCGGGTAATCGCCGGCGGTGCTGCCTATGGCGGTGCGATACCACCACCAGTCCCAGATGTTCTTAGCGGCTAAGCCCAGGTTGAAGTGAGCGTTGGGCGGCGGGTTGTCGCCGTAGCTGAGCCAGAGCAGCGGGCCGACGCCGCCGTATTCGAGCTGACCTGCGCAATTGTTGTTGGCTTTCGTCGGAACGCAAGGCGGCGGCTTGTAGCCTTCATCCCACCAGGTACGCATCCTGTACTGCTGGTAGAGATACTTGCCCTTTGCTCCGCCGTATTGTCCTTCAGCATTGTAGAGATTATCGCCGCCCACTATGATCACCGGGTACGTACTGGCCGTTGCCGCGCAACCGGTGGGATAGTTGAAGCAGATGTTAGGGTAGTCGCGCACGTACCAGGCAAAAGGCCATGTGGCGTCGTTCATGATGCCAATGGGCAACTGGTGATTGCCGTGATCATACTTCTGGTCGAGCTGCGCGATCTTCGCCATGACGATATTGACGTCGGTGGTGGTCTGCACGTAGACCATCATCTCGTGCGGGCCGTCGGCGGCGTGGATATACGAGACCTCGTACATATTGTGTACGGTGGGGATCAGCGCCAGTACGGCTATCAGCACGCCGACGATGGCAACGGTGGCTGAACCAGCCTTGACGCGAACCTTGCGTGTCGGCCTCTCCGGGGCTAATGGAACGCTCATCGGCTCTTCGCCTGATTGCTCCTCGCGATCCATTTCCTCGTTCGTAGTAGCTGGCTCGACTGCCGGGCGTTGGAACCAGCCCTTGACCAGATTCGCCAGCGTGATCACGCACGGCTCCAGGCCAATAGCAGCGAGCAGCATCATAGGCATGGTCATGTTGATCATCAGCCAGGGCATTTTTTCACCGGCCCAGGAGTAGATGAAGAAAGTGCCGAGGAACCAGTAAACCAGGAAGATACGGAAGCGCGTTGGGCGCGCGAGGCAGCGAATGATGCCGACAATGCCGAAGATGACACCGACCTGCTCGTACAACGGGATCAGCATGAGGTAGTAATACCAGGGCTGACCGCCGCGCGCGACCTGCTGCTGTTGCAGCCAGTAGTAGAGACCCTGCCAGATGCCATCACCGATGCCGCCCGCGATATTGGTGAAGAGAACGGTGAACAGCACCAGGAAAATGGTCATCGCGCTCAGGAGGGCGAAGAACCAGTGCGTCCAGGGCATGGTGAAAATGGTATCGAGCATTCGCTGCCTGCCGGGATCGAGCTGCGCGGCAATGCGATTACGTCCAGATAGAGGCAGCTTGCCTCGATATTCGCGCCAGAGAATGGACAGCACATAGACGCCCAGGATGATGCCCAGCCAGGGAACGACCGCGACGGTATCCCTTTTCAAGTTCGCCACAAACTGGTCAGCGATGGGCTGCGTCTGCGTATTGGTCGAGAACGCCGAGAGATAATCCAGCACGGCGAAGAAGATTTTGGCCGCGAGGCCGCCGATTACAGCGTAGATCAGCAGGAAAAGCGGAGCAGCCGTGCGCGGGATATACCACGCCGTCGCCTGCACGTTGAACCGCGAGCGCACAGAGATACGCAGACCCAATTCCCAGAGGATCAGGCCGCCGAAAAAGCTGCCAAAGATGGCAATGGTCAGAAAGGTCGCCTCGGAGGTAGCGTAGGAGAGCGCGAAGCCGCAGGCAGCGAGCATCATCCAGCGCAACTGGCGGCTCTGCACGTAGCGAACGATGCCGACAACGAGCAGCATAGTGAAGCAGGCCATGTAGATGTCTTCGCGGGCGAAGCGCGAGAAGTAGACCATGCTGGGCGAGACGGCCAGGAAAAGCATAGACAGCCACGCGCCCCACTTTCCCAGGTAGCTGCGCAGGAGATAGGGCAGAGCAACAATGAGTGAACCGAGCGTGGCAGCGGGAATACGCACCGTCGTGGTATTGATGCCGTGGTCTGGCGCACCCACTATCTGAGCAATTTTGTATGTGAGCGCGATGATATGGAACTGGAACGGCCCGTGCAGGAGTGGATTGTATTGATAGCAACTAATCTGTCCGGTGGCGCAGCCGAGCCAGTTGCCCATGTCGAGCATAAGTTGCCAGGCGAAATAGGCATGAAGGCTCTCATCGTGATGCAGAGGTTTATCGCCCAATCCCCAGAAACGCAACACCGCGCCGAGCAGAAAGACCGCGATGAAGGGCAGCCAGTTGAGCAATTGCTCGCGCGTCGGTTTCCGCAAACGGCGCGGCGGTCTCTCGACTTCGGTTGGTTCGGCAACCATTTCGTCGAGGTTTTCACCCATCACGCGCAGCGAATGGGTGGACGCCGACCCGTTCAAGTGAACCGTCTCGTCAACTTCAACCGCATTCGCGTCCACCGCCTGTGCAGACGGCATCTCGGTCGCCGGTACATCTTGCAGTTCGTTCTCCTCGACACTCGCCAGAGGACTATCAGCAGGGTTTACGCCCTCTCGCCGTTCGGTTTCATAGCTTTTCAATGCACTCCTGCCTTTCACATGGGCGCGAGATGATTACCTCTCCCTCAGAGAGGCTGTCGGCCTCTACGCCTTATGAATCCATGTTCCTATCTATACTATCTATCATTACGCTCAAGATTTCACGGTATCCACCCCAATATGGCGGCGCAATGCATTGCGCCACCACATCAAAATAGCCAAACATTTTCTGAAAGTTCATGATTGCGTCCCTACACTTTGTATATGGTTACGCCATTGGCGCTATACACGATCTGCATGTACGCGCCAAAACGGTTCAGGTCCGCGCCGGGATATTGTTGTCGCTCTAATGCGCCAACGTAGAGATACTGAGCATTGTAACGCGCCATCAAATCTAGAACGACCTTTGGACTGCTATTCGTATAGATCGTCTGAACATCCGACTGGCGGCTATTAAAATCAACGGCGTTGAGCGGATTGTTCAACCATGTGACGCGCCACTGGTACTCGTGGCCGACCCAGCCCATGATCGTCGGCAGGCCGGTAAAAGCAGAAATACGCCCATACATAGTATAATCACTGCCGACGGCTTCTACAATAACCGGGTCGCCCTGAATGTGGCTGTTGATCCAACGAATGGCGTAATAATCGCCGGTCGTGTTATAGCCGCACATATAAAGTGGACAATTTTGCAGGTAATCTAGCCCGTCCAGGCTATTTGAACGCTGCGCGAAATGGTTGGTGCGCGCATAGGTTCCAGCCAGGGGATAGACCGCGCTGGCAAGCAGCAGGGCGCACAGGCCCACGGCCCACAACGCTTCGACGCCGCGCTGCATCCAATGCTGCGGGCGTGGGATGTGCGGCGGCGGACGGAAACTCTCCAGAATAAAGTATAAACCAATGCCCGATGTCACCGAGAGCAGCGCCCAGGATTGGAAATAGAATTTGAAGACGGTATTCATGCGCGGGAGGCTGCCGGAGAAGACATCGCGCAAGTAAATGATCTCGCAACCCGCGATCAGCGCGAAGGCTGTCGTCCCCAGCAGCAGAGCGAAGGCCAGCGAGCGATCTTTCAGATTGTTCAGTATCAAGATCACGCCGCAAGCGGCAATGCCACCGGCCAGCGCAAACGTTGCGCTGTTGGGCAAGACAAAATAAACGACCACAGCCACTATGATCGCCACGATCAGCGCGATTACCCAGCCGCTCAGGCGCTGGCGCTGCATGGCAACCGCCTTAGCCGCTCCTATCGACGCGCCTATGCCGCTGTTCTTGTTCTTGAAAACAGACATCTGTAAGACAGTCGCCACCAACAGCGAAAGGAACATGAAGGCGAACACGCCGTAGATCAGCAGTTCATCGCTCAGTGGGGAGCGATCCACAGCGGCGACCAGGCCGATACCCTCGGACGGCGAGATGAAGCTTAGATAGAACGGCGCGAAGAGAAAAAACGAGAGCGCGGTCAATGAGGCGCAGGCCGTGAACACGTCCAGCACTAATTCTAA
>DATLSW010000411.1:0-12632 GCA_035533955.1 Ktedonobacteraceae bacterium
GAAGGACGGAGAACCCCGATTTACCGCGTCCATTTTTCATGATAGTGAGAGTGTGCTACAATAGACGCACAGATTTTATGATGGAGAGGATGCAAAAAGCAATCATGGTACAAACTAATCAGCATGTAGAGGAGCAGGGAACGTTACCAAAAAACCGGCCCGCGCGCCTGCGCTTCGCACCCAGCCCGACGGGCTTTCAGCATATCGGCGGCTTCCGCACTGCTCTGTTTAGCTGGCTGTACGCGCGGCACAGCGGCGGGCAGTTCGCGCTGCGCATAGAGGATACCGACCTGGCGCGCACGGTTGAAGGGGCCGTGGAGGATGTGTTTAAGGGTTTCAACTGGCTTGGCATGGATATCGACGAGGGGCCGGGCATCGGCGGGCTGTATGGGCCGTACTTCCAGACGGAGCGCAAGGCGCTCTATGCCCATTACGCCAACCAGTTGATCGCGTCAGGCCACGCCTATAAATGCTACTGCACGCGAGAACGGCTGGCCGAGGTGCGCAAAGAGCGCGAGGCGCAGAAGTTGCCGCCGCGCTATGACCGCCATTGCCGTTACCTGAGCGCCGCGGAGCGCGCCGCCAACGAGGCCGCCGGGTTGTCCTGGACGGTGCGTTTCGCCATGCCGCTCGATGGCGAGACGGTGGTTCACGACGCGCTACACGGCGACATGGTCTGGCAGAACGTCAACCTGGACGACATGATCATCCTCAAATCGGACGGGCTGCCGACGTATCACCTGGCGCACATCGTTGACGATCATCTGATGGACATGACGCATGTGCTGCGCGGCGAGGAGTGGATATCGAGCGCGCCGCTGCACGCGCAAATCTACGAGGCCCTCGGTTGGGAGATACCCACGCTCTACCATGTGCCGGATATCCTGGGCAAGGACAAGAAGAAGCTGAGCAAACGGCGCGGCGCGCCGGCCTGGGGCGATTACGCGCGGCAGGGCTATCTGCCGGAGGCGGTCTTCAACTTCCTGGCGCTGGTCGGCTGGTCATACGACGACAGGACCGAGATATTCAGCAAAGACGAGTTGATCCGCGCCTTCACGCTTGATCGCATCGGCATCGCGAGCGGCATCTACGACCCGGAGAAACTGCTATGGATGAATGGCGTCTATATCCGCAAACTGCCGCTGGAGGAACTGGCGGAGCGCGCGCTGCCCTACATGGAACGGCCAGAGGCCGAAGGCGGGCTGCCGGACAGCATCATCCGCCCGCTCGACCGCGAGTACGCCGCGCGCGTGCTGCGGCTGGAGCAGGAGCGCATGAAGACGCTGGGCGAGGCGGCCTACATGGTCTCATTTTTCTTCACGGAGGATTTCGACTACGAAACGTCGATGCTAATGCAGAAGAACATGGATAGTGAGCGCACGCGCGACGCGCTGATCCAGGCCAGCGGCGTGCTGGCAAGCATCGATCAGTGGGAGCAGAACGCGTTAGAGGGGCCGGTGCGCGCCTTGACGGCGGAGCTTGGCTTGAAAGCAGGGCAGATGCTTGGCACGATCCGCGTCGCTCTGAGCGGTCGCCCGGCCACGCCGCCGCTCTTCGAAATGATGGAAGTCATGGGCCGCGAGCGCTGCATGTCCCGCATCGACCGCGCCATCGCGAGATTGTAGCTGCGCAATGCATTGCGTAGCCACATCTCGAACATCTATCAGGCCCATACGAGGATCATGCTATGGTCAACAAAGACTATATTCTCAGGCTGGCCGAACACTTTGGCCGCGCATTAGCCATCATCATCGGCTTGCGACAGCGCAACCAGTTTGAGGAGTCGCTGTACGCTATCGACGAAATGCTGCTGCGCACGACCGGCTTCACTTCCGGTTTGATCAACACGACCTCGGAAGAGATGCTGCTCAACTTGCTGGCTCCATTGGGTAAGCTGAACGTTGAAAAGTGCCTGTGGATCATCGTGCTGCTCAATGAAGAAGGCGAAAGTTACCTCGCGCTTGAGCGACCCGATGATGGCTACTACCGCTATCTGAAATCGCTCAATCTCACGCTAGAACTGCTGCTGCGCGGCTACGACGTGAGAGATATCGACCTGGTGGCCTTCGCCGAAACACTGCTCGACAAACTGGCGGACTATGAGATACCGGCGCAAACGCGAGAAAAGCTATCGCAGTGCTACGAGCAAGCAGGATGGTACGCGCGAGCCGAAGACGTATTGTTTGAAATGATCGAGGATGAGTCCATTCCTGACGATGAGACAAGATACATAGCGACATACGGCAAGGCTTTTTACCAGCGATTACTGGGCAAAAGCGATGCTGACCTGCAAGCAGGCAATCTGAGCAGAGCCGAAGTGCAGGAGGGTTTGACCGCGTTAGAGAAAATAGCCAGCGCGCGCAACCTGGACAAATAGCCAGAGATAGATTACACTTACCTGACAACAGCTTAACGAAACATTAACACAACTATGCTGAAAAGGTACGAGTAATCGCTATGGCGGCCAGCCAATCGAAAGAAATTTTTCTACCAAGAAGAGGTTCCCAGGTGTCTTCCGCAGCATCACCAGACGTGGCGCGTTCAACGGTTGCCGATACATGGCGCTGGATGTGGCCCGATTTTCTCATGCGCGTCGTCCCGTTAACCATCGTTCCTTTCGTCTATATCGCTATCTTCCGCCTGCCGCTAACATTTCTGGGTCTGGCGTGGAGCAACGTGCCGCTCCAGGTAGGAGTCGGCCTGCTCGTGGCTATCGCAATGACCGTCTTCGCCATCGTCTATCGCGTGTACATCGTGGGACCATGGTTTCGCTGGCCGACAATGTCCGATCACTTCCTACAAGGCTTTTTCTACCTCTTAATCAATGGCCCCGTCGAAGAACTGTTTTTTCGCGGTTTTATACTGGCGGCAGTGACGCAGTGGACAGGCTGGGTTGGCTGGGGCTGGCTGGTCAGCACCGCCGTCTATACGCTGTATCACAAGCTGGGAAAATGGAGCTGGCGCAGCGTGGGCGGCGTCGGTTTGGCCGCGCTGGTCTTCAGCACGCTCTATATCGCCCTGCCGGGGCCGCGCTCGCTGCTAGCGGTCATTATTGTTCACGGCTTCACCACGAGCGGCTTCCTCAGTTGGGGCGACGAAGTGATGTACCGGCGCTGGAAACGCAAACGCCGCTCAGCCGAATCATGAGACAGGAGTAGCTGCCCCCGCCTGATGTGGCGACGCAATTCATTGCGCCAGTCAACACATTCGATTCTGGCGCAATGAATTGCGCCGCCACAGCGGGATCGCCATCTTATTTCATTACATCTCTGCGCCGCTACAATTCCACCTCGACGCCAATGCCCAGAGCGCGGGCATTTTGATAGACGCGCAGGGCCACGGCCACATCTTGCGCGGCAAGGCCCACGGATTTGAAGACGGTCACTTCGTATTCGGCCTGACGGCCAGGACGCGCGCCGACCAGCAACTCGCCCAGCTCGCTCCAGGCTTCCGCGCCCGCGATGGCTCCGGCGGCCTGTGCCTGCAACAGGTCGCCAGCCTCAGCAAGGGCTGCATGGCGTTGATCGACGAAGATACGGGCGTGCGCGAGTGTGCGCGCATCGATCTCGCACATGGCGGGCGTGAACGCGCCAATGGCGTTGATGTGCGTTCCCGTCGCGACCTCGTTCCAGGCGAAGAGTGGCGCGGTGGCCGTCGTCGCGCACGCCACGAGCGACGCCCCAGCCAGCGCCTCCTCGCTGTTCGCGGCGCGCTGGATCGGCGGACAATCGGGGCCAAGCAGCGTTTGCAGCGTGGCGACCAGAGCGTGATAATGCTCGTCGCTGCGATTCACAACGCGTACTTCTTGCAATGGGCGCACCGCGTGGATAGCAAGCACCTGCATAGGAGCCTGCACGCCTGCGCCAAAGAGCGCCAGCACATCGGCGTCGAGGCGCGCCAGCAGGTCTGTTGCCAGACCAGAAGCAGCGCCCGTGCGCAGGGCCGTCAGCCAGCCGCCCTCCATTACCGCCAGTGTCTTGCCGGTTACAGCATCCAACAACAGCAGCGAAGCAGACAGGCGCGGCAGGCCACGAGGCGGATTCTGCGGCATGACTGTGACAACTTTGAGAGCAAAAGTGTGGTCAGCGCGCGTTTCTAAAAGTGATGGCATAAGCAGCGCCACGCCTTGCTCCGGCAGATCGACGGCGAGACGCTGCGGAGCCTGGATATGGCCGGTTTGCAAGGCCGTGAAAGCCACGCGCATAACCTCGATGGCTTCCGGCATGGTCAGACAGCATTGCACATCGGTGCGAGAAAGAATAAGCACCATAATAGTTGCTCCTGATATTGCATGTATTGCGCCCGCGTCAACCAATAGTGGCCGTGATAGGATAGGCCGTGACGGGTCAGACGCGATGATGGGCGCGATAAATCGGCCCCTCTACGTTACCATTATGCACCGAAATCGTCTCGTTTGGTAAGGTATAATAAAAAAGAGGAATGCTCTTTTCACTCTGGAGGTTGTCTTTGAAGATTCTTGTAACCGGGGGAGCAGGCTTTATTGGCTCCCATCTCTGTGATCGTTTACTGCAAGAAGGCCACAATGTGCTATGCGTCGATAATTTCATTACCGGCGCGGAACGCAATATCGCCCCTCTGCGCGCTCACGCCAACTTTACTTTTGTTTATCAAGATATCACAAAACCATTCGACTTTACAGCCGACGCTATCTTTCATCTTGCCAGCCCGGCCAGCCCGGTCGGCTATATGGAACACCCGATAGAGACCATTCTCGTCAATAGTCATGGCACCTATTTGTTGTTGGAGCAAGCCAAAAAGTGCAACGCCAAATTTTTGATGGCCTCGACATCCGAAGCTTACGGCGATCCGCTGGTACACCCGCAGCGCGAAGACTACTGGGGCAACGTCAATCCCGTTGGGCCGCGCTCCTGCTATGACGAAAGCAAGCGCCTGGGTGAAACGTTGACGATGGAATATCATCGCCAGTACCAGCTTGACACGCGCATCGTGCGTATTTTCAACACCTATGGGCCGAATAGCCAGATCAACGATGGGCGCATGATCCCCAATTTCATCACGCAGTCGCTGCGCAACGAGCCGCTGACCATCTATGGCGACGGCAAATTCACGCGCAGCATCTGCTATGTCAGCGACCTGGTCGAGGGCTTATTGCGCGCCATGTTCAAACCGAACACGACGGGCGATGTCTTTAACCTGGGCAACACGGACGAGCATACCGTACTTGAATACGCTCAGACAATCATCCGCCTGTGCGAGGCAACTTCCGCCATCGAGTACGCATCGAGACGCACCGATGATCCTGAACGACGCCGCCCCGACATCACAAAAGCGCAGCGCGTCCTGGGCTGGCAGCCTACTGTCGGCATCGAATCCGGCCTGCGCCGCACCATCGAATGGTTCAGCGAACACGTCTCACAGCCGTCTTCTGTATAATGAAGGTTTTTTGGGAATCTGGAGGGCGCGGTTACGAATCCTTGACAGAATGACATAATTGGCATTATAATTGCACCGCAGGTCAGCAAGGCGCATGTAACGGCGTATTTGCATGTGGATGTGGACAGAAAACGCTACCTTGAAAAAAGACCTGGGAGAGGAGTGATTCTTATGTCAGAAGTGAGGGTTGGCGAAAACGAGCCTTTTGATACCGCGCTGCGCCGCTTCAACCGCAAAATTCAGCAGGAAGGCATCCTGGCCGAGGCGCGCCGCCGCGAGCATTATGAAAAGCCGAGCGTCAAACGCAAGAGAAAAGAAGCTGCCCGCCGTCGCAAATCATTGCGCAGGGGTGGCCTGTAGATACAAAAAGATCATTGCATCATCCGGGGCAATCGCAAGGATTGCCCCGGATGATGCAATGATCTGATCGGCTGAAAAGCTGATGCGCCCGTTTGGGGATTGAAACATGAATGAGACAAACCTCTCCATATCCGTCGAACTGGCGGTAGATATTCGCGACGATGAGCAACAGGCTACCATCGAAGATCTCTTGCCCGCGCTCAACCTGGAGCGCGTGATCGAATACGCCCTGCAAGCGGTGCAGGTGACGCAGCTCGTGACACTCAGCGTGCTGATCACCGATGACGAGACCATCCAGGCGCTGAACAAGCAGTATCGCCATCTCGACAAACCCACCGACGTGCTGTCATTTCCCCTACTCGACAAGCCGCTCGTCAGCGCGCCGCCTGATCAACTATGGATGAACGGGGAAAATGGCACAGGCGACGATTACCTTGCGGAAGCCGCTCCGCCCTTCATCGTCCCTGACGACCTGCCAACCAACCTGGGCGACATCGTGATCTCCTGGCCGACGGTGCAGCGCCAGGCCGAAGCGGCGGGCCACAGCGCGACCTACGAACTGCTCTTCCTGCTAGCCCACGGCGTCCTGCACCTGGTAGGCTACGACGACCAGAGCGAGGCAGGCTACCAGGAGATGGTACGGCTCCAGCAGGCAGCGCTGCAAGCCGTGGGACAGGCGGCATAGACTTATGGGCGGATCAGAAATCACGCCGGAGCCGCAAAAAACCGAGTGGGCGAAATTCATCGCCAGTTTCCACTATGCTTTCGCGGGCCTGTGGTATGCCCTACGCACGCAGCGCAACATGCGCGTCCACGTCCTGATCTCGCTCATCGCCATCGTTCTCGGCATCATCCTGCGCATCTCGGCAGTCGAGTTCGCGCTGGTCTTTGTCGCCATCGCCGGCGTCTTCATCGCCGAGATGTTCAACACCGTCATCGAACTCTGCGTAGACCTGGCCTCGCCCGACTACCATCCCCTGGCGAAGATCGCCAAAGACGTCTCAGCCGGCGCCGTGCTGCTGAGCGCCATGCTCTCCATCGTGATCGGCTTATTCATCTTCGTCCCGCACCTGTGGGCGTTGGTTTTCAGATGACCGCTTATGTAGCGGCGCAATTTCATTGCGCCAGCGTCGGCCCAGACGCCTCTTCGATGCAGGCAGCGATATAGCCGAAGAGCAACCCGGCCCGCTCCACCAGCCGGTCGGGCCGCCGCGGCTCGTACTCCTGTATCACATCGGCCACGTAAGCGATCACCTCCTCATCCGTCACATCGCGTACCTTGACTGAGACTAGCCGCTCCAGGTGATGCAACGGCGAAGTCACCCACGCCTGCTGCTTCGTATCATAGCGTTTGCACACCGCGCCGTAATACAGCGAACGCCCAAACTCGTATGCTTGTACAAACTCCGCGTTGCTCACGAACACGCCGGGAACGCGGATGCGTCTGCCCCGCTTGCCCTTGCCATCAGAAACGACTATCGAGAATGGATCAGTGCGCCGTCGCATGCTAGCCATGACGCCCACTCCTCTCCGGGACGTTGGCGACAGGAAGAGTCACCACTAGATGTAAGAGTTGCTCCACCCTAAACGGCTTATCCAGCCGAGCGATGGGGCGCATCGACAGATAGCACGGCAATTGCAGGCGATGATCGGGCATGGTGAGCAGGACAATAGCAACGCGATGATAGAGCCGACCAAAGGCCAGCAGATTGAGCAGGTCGCGCTGCGGCCAGGAAGCGGGTTGCAGCGCCAGGATCACCAGGTCGGGAATCTCGGTTCCCGGCGTCGTGAGGTGGCGCAAGCCCGCCCCAGCGTCGGGAACGTAGGTGACGGAATGTCCCTGGGAGCGCAGGGCGAAGGCCAGCATCTCGCACAAACCGGATGAGGGTTCGATCACCAGGATGCGTTTGCCCGTCGTGGGCATCGCCGGTGCTTGTTCGGTCATGATTCGTCGTCCTTTTAATATCGAGAGTTAGAGAAATAATCATGCCTGGGATGCGTTTGAGCCGGGATCGAAACTATTGCTATCTTACCTGATCAAGTCCTCCAAACCGTTTAAAAACGCGCATTGAATACGCAGACTTTGAGCATGTTTTGAGAACTCACAAAGCTTCATTTACCATACACAGTTAGGACAGCTAGATATTGTAATATGTCTAGCTGTCCTAACTGTGAGATCCTTTTGAGTTTGTGTTTCCATTCTCTTTTTTCATGTTATAATGAGGAGGCTCAGTACAGCGAACGAGACAATTAGCTATGACAGAGACAGCGCGGCCAGTATAGATATATCTTCTACCGAAGGAAACCATCATGCAGAAGCCCAGAAATAGAGCAGGTCAGATACCGTATCTGAACAATGTTAGACAATGCATTAAACGACAAGGCTATACCCTTCAAGAAGTCGCAGATGAAATCGGCATCGCTCGCAGAACATTGACGAACTATGTTGCTGGAATTGTCCCCATTCCTCGAAAATACCTTGAGAAGATCGCTGACGTGATCGGTTGCAACATACAAGATTTAGTACCACAATATGATGCTCAGGAAAATACAACTTCAAAGAATTCAGAGCTAAGACACCATATGACAAATGGTAAAAACCCTCTTCCTCCAGCAGTTAGCAACGGCCTTTTTCAAATTGGAAACCTCCAGGGAACATGGTTCCCTCTAGATGGAGATGGAACAAGCGAATATCGTTTAGAAAATATCACCACTCATTACATTTCATCCCCTGAAGAATTACCTGAAGAACTCCAAAAGCGAAGAGAAGAAATCGCACAGGAACAACAAAAACGGAAAGAACAGGGTTTACCCTTTGCCTGGAACGGTAACACCTATAATCTCGATCACTTTGTGATCGGACGCGAACCAGTACATGAAGAAATGACACTTGATCTCTGGTTTAGACCAAGTGATTATTATACCTTTCTCGCCACTAATAAGAGTCTAGATAATCCAGCTATTCGCATGAAATATTTGAAAGAGCCAAACTGGTATGAACCTATCCCTTTTTTCTCCCATTCTTTCGGAATTGCTCTGGTGATTGTCACCAAAGATGGATATTGTCTTCCAGCACAGAGAAGCCCCTATCAAGCTATTCAAGCCCATATTTACTCTACGGCAGCAGTGGTAGAAAGTCTGAGCAGGCCAGTTGATAAAAGAACAGACAGTTTTGCTCCCGACTTATATCGCTGTGCCTGTAGAGGGCTTTCTGAAGAGTTAGGCTTGATAGAACATGTTGATTTCCTCCCAAAAGATGTTTTGTTTTTGAATTTTGGAGTAAACACGACAAATGCTCTTTGGGCCTTACGTGGAATGGTCAGAGTTCAAAGAACCTGCCAGGAAGTTCTGGATAAGTGGTCAAAAGGAGTAAAAGATAAGCTGGAAAATCAAAAACTGTATTCTTTGCCTTTTACACCAGAAGATTATATGCGGTTCATCACCGAACACGAGATGGTTGGAGAAAGTCTCTATTATGCTCTCGTCCATGAGTTTGGAAGAGATACAGTCGAGAAAGCTCTCTTCTCCTATACCAGGCAACAGTTTTAACAGCTGATAGCTGCGTACAACTCAAATCGACAAAGCAGAATAGTCGCTAGTAAGCAAAGTAAAAGCCACTGAAGCCCTCTATCAAGCCAATTGATCCATAGCTACATGTAGAGATAGTAACATAAGCGTATTCACTCCACGCTCAACTACCAGCGTGTGCAACAATTGTACTAACAACTCAAACAAACATCGTTCGCCCGCGGCCCAGAAGTGGCTCGCCTGGCGCATTTATTGCAGGCAGGCTAGAACACGCTCGACTTTAAAGATACGTGACGACCAGGGCGCTCATGTCGTCGGATTTGGGGCGCAGCGTCGTGCTGGTGTCTTCCTGGGAACGCAGTAGGGCGCGCTGGACAAGGACGCGCGCGGCGGTGGTGCGCCCTCTGGCGCGCAAGATTTCTTCAATCTCGCTATCGAGCAGGTTGTCGTGAATGCCGTCGCTACAGAGGAGGACGCGGTCGCCGGGGACAAGAGCGATCTGGTCGAGATGTACCGTTATCGGACGGGAATCGCCCAGCGCCTGCGTGATACCGTTGCGTTTCTCGAATAATTCCCGATCTTGTTCGGGAAGTTCGTCGCAGTACATGGCCTGATCAATGCGCAAAGCGTCGGCTCTGGAGAGCCGGTTTTCGTTCACCAGTTTCGTCATGTAACCATCATCCTCGGTCAGGCGGGCGAGCGGCTGGCCGGGATGGAGAAGATAGATACGGCTATCGCCAACGTGAGCGTAGAACATGGTATAGCCTTGCGCGGAATGTTGTGGGTAGAATACTGCCAGCGCCACAGTCGTCGCTGTATGGGCAGGCTTGCCATCAGCATCGACCGCGCCTGCTTTCCCAGGCTGCAACTGCGCGTTCGCCTCTTCGAGGATCTGCTGGAGCGCGGCGGGGATGCCAGGCTGGTGAGATGCTTTCCCGTTCTCGCCAGTGGATTGGGCATCTTGTAAAAACCGCTGCCAGCCGCGGCGGATCACGCGCGCCGCAATACGCGAGGCGACAGCGCCCGCCGTCGAACCAACACCATCCAGGACGACGGCCAGCCCGAGACGAGCATCGGCAATGATACGATCTTCATTGCGCTCTGGATGCCCAACATGAGGGATGCTGCGCCGGGCATAGACAAATGGACAGGATGGAGAAACAAAGCTCTCTTCGTGCTGCATGACTATTCATACCTTAATGGATGGAGTGAGGGATATGGCAAGATGTTCCAGCTTTGGGCATGCCTAAAGCTGGAACATCTTGCCATATCCCTCACTCCATTTTTCTATTTCACGCGCTCAACGTAGTCGCCGGTGCGGGTGTCGATGCGAATCTTGTCGCCGGGATTGACAAACAAAGGGACATTGATCACCGAGCCGGTTTCCAGCGTGGCGGCCTTGGTTACGTTGGAGGCGGTATCGCCACGCACGCCCGGTTCGGCGCTTTCGACAGTCAGCTCGACGAAGTTGGGCAGGTCAACGGCGATGATGGTCTCGTCATCAACCAGCATCTCAACAACGTCGCCTTCTTTGAGGAAACTCATGGCATCGCCGAGCATGTCTTTGGAAAGCGGCTGCTGATCGAAGGTTTCGGAATTCATAAAGTAGTAATCATCGCCGTCAACGTAGAGATATTGCCACTTCTGATGCTCAACGCGCACCTCTTCGATCTCTTCTCCAGCGCGGAAACGCTGTTCAATGACACGTCCGTTCTTGACGTTTTTGAGACGGACGCGCACGAAGGCGCGCCAGTTTCCCGGACTGACGTGATGAAATTCTGTGACGATATACAATTCACCGTTATAGCGGATAATCATGCCGTTGCGAAAATCGGCAGTTGTTGTTGCACCCAAGGGAGTGTTCTCCTTCCATATATCTCTGTTGTTCTCATTATTAAACGGACGGACGGCCATAACCAATGCATCATTTCACACGTTCGGCAACGAAGATGCTGGCGGGCTGGCCCAGGACGACGATCACGACTTTCTTGCTGATGCGCCAGCCCTGCTCGCGGACGATGCGCTCCCAGAGTTGATCCTCGCTGGTCAGCGCGACTATAACGCCGTCAGGGGTCAGCACGCGGCCAAATTCGCGGGCCAGCGCGCTGTAAAGACCTTCGTTCGCCTGATGGCTCCCGATCTGTTTGCCGAACGGAAGGTTGGTGATCACGCGCGTCACGCTGGCCGCCTCGAGCGGGAGCGAGCGAGCATCCCAGGTATGCCACTCGGCGGCCACGGCAGCGGCTTGCGCGTTGCGCTCCGCGAGGCCCACCACTTCTTCGCGCCTGTCGCCGCCGATGGCCTTTTGCAGCGGAGCCAGTCGCGCGCGCTCGATGATCAGCGTGCCAGCGCCGCAAAGCGGATCGAGAACGATATCATCAGGCGTCGGCTGGGAAAGCCAGCCCATCGCGGCGGCAACGGTGGGACGCAGCGAGGCCGGGATATGCTCGCGTTTATACGTGCGATGGCGCATGGTAGCGTCGCTGAGCCGCAGGCCCACGAACGCCTCGCCGCCGCCGAGCGAGAGCCAGAATTCCAGGTCGGCATCATCATCTACCTGGCGAATGGCGCGCGGCAACAGCTTGCGCAGCGCGTCGCTCACCGCCCGACCGGCATCGACGCGGCGGAAATCGTGCGTCCCCTGCATCTGGCTGACGACGCGCCACGAGTGCGGCTGGCGTTCTTTATGCGACGCGCGCCACTGCGTAATCGCCCCGGCGATATCGGCCCGCGAAACCGCGCTGTGCAAGACACGCAGCGCGCCCTCCGAGTGTCCCAGGCCGGTAATATGCGCGACGGTCGCGAAAACATCTTCGGTTGTGCGTAATCTCAATAGTTCGCGTGGTGACGTCCTGGCGTGAAAAATGGCGAAACCGCGCGTGAACTTGATTAAATCAGCGCCAGGGATGCGAGCGCGTATTTCGCTAAACGCCAGCGTCTCCAATCCCGGCATGGTCATAACGTAAAAAGATTGGGCCATTGCAATAACTGTTGTAAGCCTCTCTGAAAATTGGGTAGAATCTCGCAGCGCTGCTGTGTATGTATCAGCCAGACCATAGTGTACCACGTTTGATCAAGCATAGCGATACCACGAGTGGGCTGATAATGTATCCCTCTCTAAGGGTAGAGAGCACTGAGGGAAAAATACAGAGCATGGGAAACGTGCCACCAGTTGGCTTTGGTCCAGCAAGCATGAAGCCGCTGAACCTGTAGATACACAGCGGCATGAGCCCCAGTAACACTGCCAAAGGTGACTGCCTGACGAAATTTTCGGCGCAATTCCCGATTGGGGCGTTCAAGCAAAGAAGTGCTACGTATCCATTCACGCG
>DATLSW010000412.1:0-9129 GCA_035533955.1 Ktedonobacteraceae bacterium
AAAAATACTACTCATAAAGCAGCGCCTTTTATCTTCTCGTCGAAGAGCGTCCCTTGTGAACGCCACCCGGAACGCAACGAGGATCGTATTCTGGTGCATCAGCAGAGCGGCATTGCTGCTGTGTTTGACGGCGTGGGCGGCAGCGCGGCAGGCGAAATCGCCTCCAGCACGGCGGCGCGTTCCGCCATCGAAGGATGGAAGCACCAACTTCAACACATACACCATCATCAGAGCAGGCCCAGCTACCTGGAGGATTGCGACAAAGTCGATCTTTGCGCTATCCTTGAAAAGCTCATTACAGAGGCTGATGAGCAGGTACGCACGGCTGGCGCGGAGCAGGCTGGCACAGACGATCTGGCGACAACGGTCGCGATGGGCGCGCTGTGCCGCCATGCCGGCAAGAACAACTACACGCTGGTGTATGCTCACGTTGGCGATAGCCGCGTGTACCTGCTGCGCGGGCAAGAGCAGCTCAAACGTCTGACAAGCGATGATGGGCTGCTGGCAAAGCTCGTGGAGAACCAGTTGATGGACGAGGGAGACGCTCAACGCATCGATCAGGCCATGCGGGCAGAGGAATTAACAGACGTCGAATATAACTATTTTCGCCTGCGCGGCGGTATCACGCAAGCTCTCGGCGGGCCGCATCCTCCTACCATCCACGTCGATACTACTGAAATCTCTGCCGGAGATCGTATCCTGCTCTGTACCGACGGCATTCATGATAACCTCACCGACGAAGAAATCGAGCATATTCTCCGCGCTTCACCGCGCAACTCCGCGGCACGCGCGCTGGTCGATTATTCCGTCCTGCGCTCTCATGAAGAACGCCCGCTCACCATACGCGCCAAGCCCGACGACATGAGCGCCATCGTGCTGACCTGCCGCTATTAGTAGGGGCGCGGGCTTGCCCCGCCCAAAAAAACGTGCATTGTTGATCACAAAATTTCCTGTGCGGGGCAGAGCCTTACGCCCCTACGGGTTTGAATCTTAACCAGAAAGCTACCATAAAGTACTGCTTTGCTTATGATAGCGCGTATCCAGCCATCTTATTATGCTACACTCCGAAGGAAATATTCTGCGTCGCGTGCAAGCTTTGAGGGCTGAAAGGCCGCTGATCCCGCCTGGGGATTGAAACTTGAGGAGTGCGTCTGTCATGAGTCGAATGTTCCGTTTTGTGCCTGGCTTGTTGTTTATCCTGTTTCTGGCCGGGTGTGGCGCGCAACAAAGTCCAATCACTGCGACGCAGCCGCTCAGCAGCGATGGCTTGCAGATTCAGCAACGGCCTTCACCGACGCCCACCTTGACTCTTCCTATGCAGATCACCACTCCAACCCCTACGCCGCGCCCAACCATTCCACAACCTGGCGCTCCTGGCACTGGCAGCGGCTTTGCTCCGTATGGCCCTCCACCTGCCATGACCTCCGAAGAGACTCAACTCACGCAGCAACTCTTTGCCTTAATCAACCAGAACCGTGCCTCGATAGGTCTCTATGCGTTCAACTGGAATGCGGCGCTGGCAGCGGGCGCGCGACTGCATAGCTGGAATATGTATCACTGCGGTTTCAGCCATACCTGCCCCAATGGCGTCGATCAATGCACGCGCATTGCTGATGAAGGCTTTACCTTTACCGATTGCGGCGAGAATATCGGGCTGGCCGGCCCCTATCCGACTCCCTGGGGAGGCGTCTACAATGTGCAGGAGAGCATGTGGAACGAGCCACCAACAGGCTGGCATCGCATCCACCTGACCAGCACGACGCTGCACCAGATAGGAGTCGGCCTCTATGTCGCGCCCAACGGCTGGATCTGGTTCACCGAGGACATGATTTCGTAACAATGCTTCCCTCTTGCGTTTGCCTGACCCTTGCGTTATAGTACCTGTGAGAGCCGACAGGCTACATGGCAAATCCCGTCTGGGATTGAAATAACCACGGAACAGGAGCAAAACGTTCGCATGGATTCGTCACAAGTCAGTCTCGGCATCGCCTTCCTGGCAGGTCTGGCATCATTTCTCTCGCCATGTATCCTGCCGCTCGTCCCTATTTATTTGATCCAGTTGGCAGGACACAGTGTCTATCAGGCTGCCCAGGAAGATCATGATCGCCGTGCGCGCCTGACGACGTTTTCCCACGCGGCGCTTTTTGTGCTGGGGTTCACGCTGGCTTTCCTCTGTCTCGGCGCGACGGCCAGCGCGCTAGGAAGTTTCCTGCGTTCGTATCAGTTGCTCCTGCGTGAAGTCGGCGGCATCATCCTTGTCATCTTCGGCCTGCACCTGACCGGCATTTTCAAAATACCGTTTTTGTACTGGCAGAGACGCTTCGATTTTCGTCCCAATCGTCCCAGCTATCCGGCCTCATTGCTGATCGGCGTTATCTTCGCCATTGGCTGGACGCCCTGCGTCGGCCTGATCCTGGGTCCCATCCTGGCCCTGGCGGCCAACGCGGCCACGCTGCGGCAAGGCGTGCTGTTGCTACTCTTCTACTCGCTGGGCCTGGGCGTGCCATTTTTAATACTGGGTCTGGGGCTTGATCGCATGAGTCGCCTGCTTGCCTGGCTCAAGCCGCACCTGGGCAAGATCGAAATCGTGACGGGCCTTGTCATGATCGCCGCGGGCGTCCTGATCTTCTTCGATATGCTGCCCATTCTGAACCAATATTTCAACTGGAGCGTCAACGTGTGATATCAAAAGCGGCCCGCGCTCGTGAAAGCGAAGCGCGGCAGCTTTGCCGCCGACTTTAGCGCGGCGCTGTACCAGCATTTGCTCGCGGGCAAGCCCATCGGCGAAAGTTTATTGGCGATGCGCCGCTATTTCTGGAATCAGCATCAGCAGCACAATTTGATGGGGCTGGCTTACGCGCTCTATGCCTCGCCCTCGATCCAGTTTGTGAAAGCGGATGGAGTGTAGCATATAATAGATAAGAAGGAGACGAGCTATGCCAAAGAAAACGACTGATCAGGCAGTAGATATGGATCGCATGTGGGTTGTGACCAGTGAACCGTCAGCACCGCTCACGCGGGGAGGCCAGGAAGGCAGAGGAACCAGCAAGCAGCCGTTGAAAGTCGAGGAACTGACAACGAACGTCACTATTTTTATCCAGCAGCTCGGTAAGGTGCTGGAAAGCGCGCCGGATACGCTGGGCAAATTTCATTTCGACGAGTTTGAAATTCACGCCGACATCAGCGCGGATGGCACGCTTGCTATTCTCGGCTCCGGCGTTCACGCGGGCGCGAGCGGCGGGTTGAAGTTCGTGTTCCGGCGCGGCGCGGCCTCATCCGAGTAGCGTATTTGCTGGTTGAGCGGAGATACCGATGTCTATTGTTCCGCATTTAGGCATAGACAGGAATTATCCCAAATTTTAGGCCCAAATCCGCGGATTTGGGCCTAAAATTTGGGATAACCCAGGATTGTTAGTTGCGGCGCATTGTATGATTCTCTCCGCCGGGCGGCTGAGACCATGGCTGTTGTGGTTGCTGTGGGGGCGTTTGCCCCCATCCGGGTTGTGGCTGCGCCCACCCCTGCCCCTGCTGTGGAGGTGCTGGTTGGAACTGTGAAGGCGGTTGCCCCCTACCAGAAGGTGGCTGCGACGGCTGCGCTGGCGGGAATTGTGCCGGTTGCTGCGCCCAGCCCTGCTGCACTGGCTGTTGAGGTTGTTGCTGCTGGCCCCACGGCTGTTGAGGCTGCACGGGGGATCTCGCCGCTTCGGTGGCATGAGCGGCGCGCGCCTTGCGGTCGTTGCGCACATGTCGCCAGAGGTAGAGCGCGATCAGGACTACCAGCGCGACCAGGACAACCACGTCCAGGCCATGAAAGACCGAGCTGAGCGCGCTTAGTTTGGCGAGGTTGCCGATCAGCGTGCCAATATACGCGAGCAAAAACGCCCAGGGGAAGACACCGAGGAAAGTAAACAGGCAGAATTTCCCGAATGGCATCTTTGAGACGCCCGCGGGCAGCGAGATGTAGGTGCGTACTACGGGCAACAGGCGCGAGAAGAAAGCGGTGGCGCTGCCATATTTCTGAAAAAACTGATCGGCTTTATCCGAATCATGCTGCGAGATCAGCAAGTAGCGTCCAATTTTCAGCATCAAGGGACGACCGCCAGAGTAGCCGATCCAGTAGGCTGCTATTGAACCGATTAGATTGCCAATTGCGCCTGCTAGAGCGATCAAGATCAGGGCAACATAATGATTCATGCCAGGAAGTAGATCACCCTGCACCAGCATAATACCGGCCAGGGGCATGACGATTTCGCTCGGTAGGGGAATACAGAAACTTTCAATTGCCATCGCCAGCATAATACCGGCCAGGCCAGTTGAACCATAGAAATTCATGATGAGCGTTTGTAGCGCATCAGTTAAGTGAGTTATCAAAGAAGAAGCCTCCTTCGCTTGGCAATGCTACATAATTTTGCATATGGTAACATACTTTACACGAAGAGGCTAGTGTTTTGGTACTCTTTATTCCTCATCCTCGTACTGATCATACAACGAGGAGCGGCGCACCGAAGGCGGATCGAGTTGTTGGGCCAGTTCTTCGCGCAGCGCGTCATCTTCATAGAGATAGGGCGCGCGGCGTACCATCGGCCGCTTGAGGCTGCCGGTAATGTACTCTGGATTGCGCGGTTGGGCGTCGATGCGCGGCTGACGCGGCATCTGCCCGGTTTGCGGCTGCGAGCGTATTGGGCCAGTTGATGGATAACGTTCGCTGAGCTTATCTGTCTCAGGATCGTTTCCTGGCTGTGCTTGCCGCGGGCCGGTGCGCGGCAGACGATCGGTGCTGGGATACGAGGCTTGCCTATCGTCGGGCGGCACGGGACGTCCTGAACGGGGATATCCCCCTCCAGATCCATCGACGGGACGCTCGGTGCGATGTTGCCGGGGTGTTGGCGCTTGCTGGCGGGCTGAGTGTGGCAGCGAGGGCAGAGAACCTGAATCAGCGTTACGCGCGGCAGGCAGAGAGCGCGGTGTCGGTGAAGAGAACGGATCGTCTGTGGCTTGCCGGAGAGCTTCCTGGCGCGCAGCTTTCAGGGCTGCCGTCTGTTGCTGACCGCGCAGCGATTTTGTCGGGCGTCCAGAAGGAGCGGGATTGGAAGGGGTGCGCCGGCCTGCTGGGCGCTGCGCGGATGATCTGTCGCGCTCGACTGGCAGCTCTGGCTCAGCAGCGCGCTGGCGAGCGAGCGTATAATCGGTGACGCGCTGGTGTGCCGCCGCGGGCTGAATTTGTGGTTGACGCGCGGCAGGCAAACGGGCTGGAAAAGGCGCGGGAAGGTTGCGTGCCGTCGAGACCTGGTAATGACTGTTGCCCTCTTCCCATTCCCAGCGATCATCGCTTGCGAATTCGTACTCATCTGACTCGAATACCTCAACCGGCTCCTCTTGATACGCCTGGAGCCGGTTGAAAGAAGCCTCTTCCTGAGCCTCAGCCTTTAACCGCTCATCGTGACGACGTGACAAATAGGAGAACAAGGTAAGCGTAATCGGGATGCTGAGCAATAAAGCGGCCAACCCACCAATCATTCCACCGAGAACCCAGGAGTTCAGGGTATTACCATACCAGAGGACGACTGCGGCTCCAATAATCAAAACAAATGCCACAGCAGCTGCTCTCATTCGAGTGCAATCCTTTCCGTTTTGTGTTGTTCGTTTCAATCCCAAATGGGCTTTCCATACCCGAAAAGTCCGACCTGCGCGACACATGATGCTTATATGATGAATATTACCATACTTGCAGCAAAAGCACAAGGATACTTTTCATAACATAGCAATAATGGGCCAATTTTCTCTTGACAAATCACTAACCTGTTAGTATACTTTGATCAGCAGATGCGCGTTCGCGTTTCTGCGATAGAGCATGATTTGCGAATGGATGCTGGCGCGATTAACGCCAGTAATTGATTCTATCACACACAATATCCTATGGAAAGGAGAGCGCCAGTATGGCAAGCGGAATGCACTGGGTTTGCACCACACGTCTGCGCGACCATGTCGCCGATTACGGCCATGCTGCGCCCTTCGACAGGGAGAATCTCTGCTGCACCGGGAAAACCATTGGTCTTATCTTTTTCGTGTCGCAAGGATTCACTGTACCCATTTCCGGGGGAGGTCCGCCTGTTCTGAATGAATAGGCTCGTTCATTCGATAACCTCAACCGTGGGTACTGCTCAAAATTCAGTCCCACGGTTTTTTGTTGTCTCTGCGTCGTCCATAAAGTTGCCTGTACAGCAAGAAAGGATGGAGCGAATGACTCACGAGTCTCCGGTTTCGTAGGCTCACGTCAAATCTGACACACGTTGTCAGGAATATTGGCCTATACTGTATAGGTAATCTGTTCTTATTGTCACTTGTAACGTGTCGCAAGCCGTTCGAGGTGAGTGCATGTAATTCGATGAAGGAAAAGCGAATGCGCATAAGGATTCTTGTTCGTTTGTACAGGGATCGGCCTGCTCTTTTGATCGATGTCCCTGTCAAAGCCATGCATTACGCTACAAAGCGCCCGCGAATTGTCCTGATCAAACCATCCAATGGAGGAAATAATGGTCACTACTCATGTCGATACCACAAGCTTCGCAAATCTCAATCTCGACATCACAACCGATGCCGTCGTCATTGACGGCGTCTCGAAGATATTCAAAAAGCCGCGTTCTTTGTGGCGTCGCAACAAAGAAGGAGCCAAAAAGCGAGAGATACGTGCCGTCGATGATGTCAACCTGACGGTCAAGCGCCGGGAAATCGTTGGTATCCTGGGCGCGAACGGATCAGGCAAATCGACGCTGATCCGTATTCTCTCCACGCTGTTGCTGCCCGATACCGGGCATGTCACCATCTTTGGCTACGACGTGGAAAAAAATGAGCGCAAGGTGCAGGCGTTGATCAACCGCGTCAGCGTCGAAGCCTCGTTCTTCAAGAAGCTGTCGCCGATGGAGAACCTGCTGTATGCCGCGCGGCTCTATAACATGCCCGGCGCTGAGGCGCGGGAGAAGATCACGAGCATCTTGACGCGCCTGGGTATCAAGCCGGATCGCATCAAAGCGCCGTTGGAGAATATGTCGCGTGGGATGCAGCAGAAAGTCGCCATTGCCCGCGCCTTTCTCACCGCGCCGATATTGTTGCTGTTAGATGAGCCGACCACCGGCCTCGATCCGCGCTCGAAGATCGACGTGCAGACGTTCATCAACGAATTGCGTGATGTCCATGACGCGACCATCCTCATCACGACGCACGACATGGACGAGGCCGAAGCGTTGTGTGATCGTGTCGCCATCATCGACCAGGGGCGCATTGTCGCCCAGGGCGGTGTGGACGAACTCAAGCAGCACGTCACAGAACTGATGGGGCGCGCGGAGTCGGCCACCATGCAAGAAGTTTTCATGTACTATACCGCGTCGCGCCTTGTGACCGAAGAAGATATCAAACGCTACGGCAGTTGGGAAAAAGCGTTTGAGGCCATCGAGGCAAAGCGCGAAGAGGAAGAAGAATAATTCTCACGAGAGGAAGTAACATACATGTCTTCGTTTATGCACCAGGGAAGAGCAACCTATGCCTTCTTTGAGCGCAACTGGAACCTGACCAGGCGTTACCTCGGATGGGAGGTCGTCTGGCTGGTGTACAACGTCGTCAACGCTATGTCGGTGACGTTCATTGGAGCCAGCGCCTCGCTGATCACAGGCACAAAAGTGAATACCAACTTGCTGATCCTGTACCTACTGATCGGCACATCAGTCTGGACCTACCTGAGTGTCAGTTTCGACGGCGTGACCGATATCATCAACATGGAACGCTGGGAAGGCACGATAGAGCATACTTTCATGGCTCCGATCTCACGCTTCACGCACATGATCGGCAGTTGTAGCTATGCCATCGTGCATGGGATGCTGTTCACCTTTTTACAGTTGATTGTGGTGGCGGCCTTCTTCCACCTGAGCCTGGGCCAGGCGAACTATCTGACCGCCTTCTTCATGCTGGTGATCGGCAGCGTCTCGTTCATCGGCTTTGGGATCGCGGCGGCGGTGCTGCCCTTGCTCTATACCGAGAAGGGCATGCAGATGTCGTTCATCGTGCGCTCAGTCTTGTTGCTCGTGTCCGGCGTCTACTATCCCATCAGTGTCTTACCGGCGTGGATGCAACCACTGGCCCGTATTTCACCGGCAACCTACGTGCTGGATGGACTGCGCGCCGCGATCTTGCGCGACCAGGTGATCTGGTCGCCGGAGATCTGGAGCTACACCTGGCCGTTGATCATCACCGGCGTGGTGAGCGTGCCGCTCGGCGTCTTCATCTTCCACCTCGCCGAACGTTATGCCAAGCGCACCGGTAAGCTCAAAAGAAACGGGTAATCGCAGGTATCGTTGGGGCCGCTTTATCGTGTCCGTAGAGACGCAAACCCATTGCGCTCAGATCGCGTGAATCGGCCTGTGGTGGGGGCGCAATTCATTGCGCCCTTTACCGGAATCGTGACGAAAGGAAAGAATAGAATCATGACGATGATAGATATTGATAAGCCAAAAATCTTACTTGTACGCGCGCCGGTCATGGATGACTTGGAGGCCGCCTACGATGTGATCCGTGTCAGCGGCGTTGCCGATTATGGCATGGAAAATCTCACGCTCGAAGAATTGCGCATGATCTGGAATGAATCCACTTTCAACCTCGCGACCGATGCCTGGGTAGTGGTAACTCCCGAAGCTCGTATCGTGGCTTACGCGGACACCGGACATCGTAGCCATGTCAGGCTCTTTGGAGACTTTCGCGTACATCCTGACTATCGCGAGTTGGAGATCGAGAAATGCCTGCTGCGCCTGATTGAATCCAGGATGCAACAGCATATCCCGGCGGCTCCGCCGCACGCGCGGGTGACGTTGGCGCTGAGAGTTGGTCATAACAATCGGGCGGACGCGGCTTTACTTCAGCAGGAAGGATATGAACATATCCGCAGCTTTTATGATATGGCAATCGATCTCAAGGAAACGCCGCAGTCGCCGGAATGGCCGACTGGACTTACCGTTCGTACTATGCGTCCTGGCGAGGAACGTGTCGTCTTTGCATTGATCGAAGAAGCCTTCAGCGATCACTGGGGCCATCTTCCTGGCAAGTACGAAGAGTGGGAACACTGGTTGATCAAGCGTGAGAGCT
>DATLSW010000413.1:0-8143 GCA_035533955.1 Ktedonobacteraceae bacterium
GGCGGCTCTATCGTCATGTCGCCCTGATCCTGCTCACAACGCCAGAATACCGGCTGCACCTGCCGTCCTACCTTGCCGCGCGCGCCATCTATCGCCTGGACAAGCCATTTACCGTCCCGCAAATCACGCAACTGGTGGCCGCGATTCATGCTGGGGCAACACCGGAGAGGAGAGAACGCGATGGCAGCCGCGCCTTCTGATCGCTCCCAGCGCCGCGAGGACCCGTTCTCGATGATGGTATCCGATGGGAAGAGCAAGAGAGGCAGGCGTATTCGGGTTCCCGGCGTCATCGTGAGCAACGCGGAGTTTGTGCAGGCATATGAATTTGGGCAGTCGCTGTATGACAGCGCTGTCTGCCAGCGCTATGACGTGAAGAAACAGGAATGGGCGTCCTCGCCGTTGCACCACCCGCAGCGACTGGTCTCCGTCAAGGTGCGGGATACGGACGGCGAGGTGATCGCCTTTCTCGCCGATGTGATGCAGGATTATCAGCCGCAACGGCCTGACCTGCTAGCTGAGCGGGCGAGCCTGCTCTTTGGCTTCATCGCCGCCTGTATCGAGGAGACAAGAGAATAGAGGAAAACCGCAGGAGTAGGCGAAGACACCATTAAATCCAACAAAGATTTTGTTGGATTTAATGGTGTCTTCATCCGCTCTTACGGCATTTTTATAGAGCAGCAACGATTAACGTTTCGTGTACTGCGGAGCCTTGCGGGCGCGCTTGAGGCCGGGCTTCTTGCGCTCTTTCATACGCGCGTCGCGAGTCAGGTAGCCAGCTTTGCGCAACTGACCTCTCCACTCGGCATTGACGTTGAGCAGCGCGCGGGCCATCGCGTGGCGAATGGCGCCAGCCTGACCGCTGACGCCGCCGCCAAGCACGCGAATGGTGATGGTATAGGCGTTGTCCAGATCGAACAGGCGCAAGGGCGCGCTCATAGTGGAAGCCACCGATGGGCGCGTGCCAAAATACGCCTCCGCGGACTTGCCGTTGATGGTAACGCTGCCGTCACCATTGGGATAGAGACGCACGCGCGCCACCGACGTTTTGCGGCGTCCCATGCCGTAGTAATATTCGCCTTTGTTGGTATCGGCCACGATGAAACTCCTCTTCTTTATTGCGCCGTGGATGCCGGGGCCTTCTGCTTCAACAACGCCTCCGGTCCCAGCCAGGGTACTGGCTTCTGGGCCTCGTGCGGGTGCGTCGGGCCAGCGTAAATCTTCAAACGCGACATCAACCTGGCGCCCAGGCGATTATGCATCACCATACCGCGCACCGCGTGCTGCAAAGCGCGCTCCGGGTGCTTGCCTTCGAGAACATGGCGCAGCGTAATCTGCTTCATGCCGCCAGGGTACTGGCTGTGGTGATAATAGATTTTCTGATCCAGGCGCCTGCCCGTCACAGCGATCTTGTCCGCGTTGATCACAATCACAAAGTCGCCACAAGCCAGGTGCGGCGTGTAGGTTGGCTTGTGCTTGCCGCGCAAAATCTGCGCGACCTGCGAAGCCACGCGGCCCATGATCTGACCCTCGGCATCGATCACATACCATTTGGGGTCCAGGTCAGCGGCTTTGGCGCTATATGTCTTTTTCATGCTATCACTCCAAACTCTTCAGGATACTCAACCCGTACCAGGCATAGCCCATGTGGTGGGGCCGCTGCACCGGGGTGCGTCTTCTCTGCCTTTTCCACAATCGCGGCAAATTCGTCCAGGCTCAGACGCTTCTGCCCGACCAGCACGAGCGTTCCAACCATCCTGCGCACCATGCCGGTCAAAAAGGCGTCCGCAGTAAAATCACAAACGATAAGTTCTGTTGTCTTCGCGAAGAAATCCGAGCGCTGGCGCGTGCAGCGTGCCTCGTGTATGAGGCGCACGCAAGAATGCGGACCCGGCTTGCGCGGATTTGTCTCGTCCGGGCTGCGCCCGAACGCCGAGAAATCTTTACGTCCCAGCAGGAACCGGCACGCCTCGTGCATCGCATCCACGTCCAGCGGGCGTGGGCGATGATAACTATAACGCGCCAGCAGCGGCGATGACGCGGGATGGTCATAGATCGTGTAACGATACGAACGGCTCACCGCGCTGAAACGAGCGTGAAAACGTTCGGGCATCGCCTTTGCCCAGCGCACCGCGACTGTTATGGGCAGGCTAGCGTTCAAGGCGCGCTCCCATATCTCAGGAGTCAGATGTGCCTCCGTATGGAAATGGACCACCTGCCCGGCAGCATGGACGCCGACATCGGTACGGCCTGCGCCATTGACCGCCAGCCGTTCGCCGGAGACCTGCATAATCGCTGCCTCTAAGGCGCCCTGCACCGTTGGCCCGTGGTTATCAGGCTGGCGCTGGAAGCCATGAAACCCGGTACCATCGTATTCAATCCCGCACGCGATATTCATCTATTCACACCTGGAGCGCGATCAATCAGGCCCCTACGCCTCGGAAGGGTTCGATCTATCGAACCTTTACACGAGAGAAATCTGCGCCATCTTCGCGGCATCGCCCTGGCGCAGTCCCAATTTGGTGATGCGCGTATAGCCGCCGGGACGGCTGGCGTAACGCGGAGCCAGCTCCTCGAATAGCTTCTTCACGACCAGTTCATCCGGCAACGCCTTCAAAATCTGGCGGCGCGCGTGCAGCTCAATGACCATCGCCCGATAAGCCGCTTGCAGCGCCTCTTCGGCTTCATCTTCGTTCGAGATGATGCGCAGCAGTTCTTCGCGGCGCGTTTTGAGCTTGTTTTCCGCGAACTTGCGCCCCGTGGCAGTCAGAGGCGGCTTGTTCAGTTCCGCGCGCTCTTCGTTAGATAGCACGGTTTTATGCAAGGAAAAGCGGCCCCTGCGGGCAAAAGCCAGAATATCCGCCGCTTTCTCTTGATCCTTGACCACGGTAGCCAGGTGCGCCTGCGCGGACTCACGACCCTTGATTGCGGTGCGGATCAGTTTTTCAGTTTCGCCGCGAATGGACTTCGCGCGCGCCTCGGTGGTCTGTATTCTATCGTAACGAATCAGGCCAGCCATCAAGCTACGGCGCACAGAGCGACGGCGCGGCTCTGCCATCCCAATGCGGTGACTGGTAGCAACTCGGTGTCTCACTCATTTCCTCCATCGGCCTCGTCACGGCCTTGATAACTGCCCCGATGATCGCCTCGCTCATCGTAGTCGTCGTCGTACACGTCGGCGCCGACAGGGCTGGGGTGCGGATTGGGTAAGAAATTATGTTCCTTCAGACGCTCAGAGAGTTCTTGCAAACTCTTCTCGCCGAAGTTACGCACGCTGAGAAGGTCTTCCTCGTTCATCGTCAGCACCTGCCCAACCTTCGTGATATTACTGCGCTTGAGGCAGTTATAGGCACGAACGGACAGATCGAGGTCTTCGATAGGCGTATCATACACCTTCTGCGCGATCGGGACGCTGCTGAGCGGCGCTCGCTCCGGCTCAATCGACGCGGTGCGGAAGTTAGCAAGCTGGGTAAAATGCCGTACCAGGATTTCCGAACTCTGGCGCAGAGCATCATCGGGTACGATTGTGCCGTCGGTCGTGATCTCCAGAACGACGCGATCGTAGTTGGTCATCTGGCCCACGCGCGTGTGTTCAACGATATAGTTGGCCTTTTGCACCGGCGTATAGATGGCATCGACGGGGATCACGCCAATCGGCTGATCCTCTTTGGAGTCAGCCGGGACATAGCCGCGGCCTGTCTCAACCACCAGCTCCATCTCAAGTCGCGCTTTCTCATTGTCGAGGGTGGCGAGATAGAGATCGGGATTGACGATTTCTACGGTGCTGGGAGCGTCAATATCGGCAGCCGTGACCACGCGCGGCCCTCCCGGCTCGCCGCTCACCTCCAGACGCATAGAAACCGCGTGATCGGAGAAGGAGCGCAGGCGCAGTTGTTTGACGTTCAGCACAATATCGGTCACATCCTCTAACACGTTGGGGATATCCTGGAACTCGTGCTGCACGCCTTCGATGCGAATAGAAGTGACGGCCGCGCCCGGCAACGAGGAAAGCAAGACGCGCCGCAAGGCCGTACCGAGCGTCACGCCATAGCCTGCCTCTAAAGGCTCAATATCATAGCTCGCATAGTTACCCTGAGTTCTGGTATTTTTAATGCGAGGCAGTTTCATTTCTTCAATCAATGTTCCAACCTGCCTTTCCGCCAACTCCATGCATTAGCGCTGGTACAGTTCGACCACCAGCTGCTCCTCAAAGGGCAGTTCAAGCTCAGTGCGCGATGGCAATGACACAACTTTGCCAGTCATTTCATTGATACTCAGAGTGAGCCAGGTAGGCACGCCCTTTTGCGCCAACAACAACTGGCGGGTCTTGAAGTACTCAAGCCCCTTACTATGTTCGCGCACGGCCACGACATCATTCGGCTTAGCGATAAATGAAGGGATATTCGTTTTGCGGCCATTGACGGTGAAATGTCCATGATTGACCAGTTGACGTGCCTGCGAGCGCGAGTCGGCGAAGCCAAGACGATACACCAGGTTATCCAGGCGCATCTCCAAAACCTGCAACAGATTCTCACTGGTCTTGCCAGGGCGACCGGCAGCATAGTGGAAATGCTTGCGGAATTGGCGTTCCAGCACGCCATACGTGCGGCGAACCTTCTGCTTCTCGCGCAATTGTGCGGCATACCCGGACGGTTTGCGGACACGGCCAGCGCCATGCTGGCCTGGGCGAGTATTACGATTGCGGCGCTCCAGCGTGCAATTGGTGATGCACTTGTCGCCTTTCAAAAAGAGTTTTACCCCCTCACGCCTGCACAATCTGCAGACGGGGCCGGTATAACGCGCCATCTATACAAATCCTCCTCACACGCACAGCGCGATTACACGCGCCGCCGCTTGGGCGGTCGGCAGCCATTGTGCGGAATAGGTGTCACATCGGTAATAGAAACAACGTTGAGTCCCGCCTGTTGCAAGGAGCGGATCGCGGCCTCGCGGCCCGAACCGGGGCCTTTCACGTAGACTTCGATCTGCTTCATGCCATGCTCCATCGCCCGGCGGGCAGCCGTCTCAGCCGCCACGCCAGCCGCGTAGGGAGTACTTTTGCGCGATCCCTTGAACCCCTGACTGCCTGCGCTCCCCCAGGAGATCACATTGCCGTTGGGATCAGTCAAGGTAACAATCGTGTTGTTAAACGTTGCCTGAATATGCGCCTGCCCGCGCGGAACGGACTTGCGTTCACGCCGCTTCGGCCTGGCTGCCGTTTTCTTTTTATCTGGTGCCATACTTGAAATTCCTCTCCGGCGCTACTTCTTAGCGGTGGCTTTCTTCTTGCCGGCGACCGTCTTTCTCGGACCACGCCGTGTCCGCGCGTTCGTGCGCGTCCTCTGGCCGCGCACCGGCAGATTGCGGCGATGGCGCATTCCACGATAACAGTTAATTTCTATCAGCCGCTTGATATTCATATCAACTTCGCGGCGGAGATCACCCTCGACTTTGTGTTCGCGGTCGATAACCTCGCGGAGGCGGTTGACCTCTTCTTCTGTCAGATCCTTGACCCGCTTCGTGGGGTCAATGCGCGTTCGCTCCAGAATCTTCCTGCTGGTAGTCAGGCCGATCCCGTAGATATACGTCAGCGAAATCTCCACATGCTTGTCGCGTGGAATGTCAACGCCGGCGATTCTAGCCATTTTTCCCTCCATCGATATAGAGAACCAGGCTTCTTAGCCTTGCTTCTGTTTATGTTTCGGATTCTTGCTACAGATCACCATCACAATGCGATTGCGACGAATGATGCGGCAATGCTCACAACGTGGCTTCACTGAGGCACGCACCTTCATGGCTGGCCCTCCTCATAACATATATATTGATCAATAAAACCGAAGATACCGGGACACAACTCGAAGAAAAGAAGAGATCGGCACGAGTGATGAGGAAAATCACCCTTACCCACTACCTCGCACGCCATGTTATGCGCCCGCGCGTCAGATCGTAAGGTGACAGCACAACCTTGACCTTGTCGCCCGGCACGATGCGTATGAAGTTCATGCGCATTTTCCCTGAGAGGACGGCCAGAACCTGGTGTTGTTCGTCGATTTCGACCTTGAACATGGCATTCGGCAAAGACTCAAGAACTTTGCCTTCAACCTCAATTTCGTCCTTCTTTGGCATAACATCCTTTCTTTTACAAAGAGATCAGGAGAACGTTTTCCCTCTCGTGTGTGTCCATTTTCTTTTTCTACGTAACGAACCTGTCTCGCAACAACAGCGCGGCAGCCGAACACGCTCTCGTGGAGAAGGTTCTGTGTATTTCAATCCCAGGTGGGATGCATCGGGCTAGTAAGTCTTGATATTGCTACAGCCAACTACGAATTATAGCACAAATATGTGCAGTTGTCCAGAGGGCCAGTTCACAGAGTCAAAATCTCGGCGTCCCCTTCCGTAATAGAGAGCGTATGCTCAAAGTGAGCTGAGTAGCTACCATCGAGCGTCACCACTGTCCAGTCATCTTCGAGTACGCGCGTCTCCGGCCCGCCCAGATTGACCATTGGCTCGATAGCAATCACCATTCCCGCTCTGAGGGTATGATTGATCTGGCCCGGTTCAATATAGTTCAGCACCTGTGGGTCTTCATGCATACTACGCCCGACGCCATGTCCGCCATAGTGGCGCACGACCATCAGCTCGGCAGCCTCCACGAAATCTTGCACCGCTCTGCTAATGTCGCGCACCCGGTTACCCGCGCGCGCTGCCGCGATACCTCGATACAGGGCATCTTCAGTGACTTTAAGTAGCCTCTTCACCTCCGGCGCCACGGAGCCAACTGGAACGGTAATGGCCGAGTCAGCATGCCAGCCCTGGTAGACTGCCGCGAAGTCGATACTGATAATATCTCCCTCATGTAAGACGCGCGTTCCTGGGATGCCATGTACCACTTCATCGTTTACAGACGTACAAAGGGATTTTGGGTAACGATGATAGCCCAATGAGCTTGATTTCGCCCCGTACCGCTTCAACGCATCTACCGCGACGGCGTCCAGGTCGCCTGTCGTGATGCCTGGCCGCACCGCCGAGCGCAATTCCGCCAGGATGCTCGCGACGATGCGTCCAGTCTCACGTATCTGCTCCTGCTCCACTTTTGACTTTAAGATCGCTGCCATGTTTGTTCTCTATTTCGCCACAGCGAAACGTCCCTACGAGCGAAGCTTGCTCAGAATATCCGCTTCCACTTGCTCGATGCTCTGATTGCCATTGACCGTCAGCAGTTTGCCTTGCAGTCGGTAGTAATCGAGCAATTGGATTGTCTCCGAGAAGAAGATATCCAGCCGCCGTTCTACCGCTTCTCCCGTATCATCCGAACGTTGGTACAGTTCACTTCCATCGATATCGCATATCCCCGGCGTCCGCGGCGGGTTCGAGTTGATGTTATACACATGCTGGTTTGCCCGGCAGATAAAACGGCCCGACAGTCGCTTGAGCAATTCTGCTCGCGGAACCTCAAGGTACACAACCGTATCGATCTGGTGTCCTAACTGGGCCATTCCTTTATCCAACGCCTCCGCTTGCGCGATCGTGCGCGGGAAGCCATCCAGTAACGCGCCATTGACGCAGTCTGGCTCCGCGAGACGACCAAGGATCATGGCGACGGTCAGATCATCCGGGACCAGTTCGCCACGATCAATGTAGACTTTGGCCTTTATGCCAAGTTCAGAGTGTTCCGCAAACGCCTTGCGGAACAGATCGCCACTAGCAACATGCGGGATATGAAGGGTCTCGCTAAGCCGCACTGCTTGCGTACCCTTCCCCGATCCCTGGGCGCCAATCAGGATACTGTTCACGGTTCCTATCTCCTTCGATAGAAGCGCATGTTTACGCCAAAAAGCCCGAATAGTTACGCATCACCATCTGAGATTCGAGTTGCCTGACCGTGTCAAGCACCACGCCGACGGCGATCAAGATGGCTGCCGCGCTGACGAGCTGGTTGCTGCCGATCTGGGTGAAGTACGGCAAGAACGCCGCGATACCCAGGAAGAGCGCGCCTCCCAGCGTTATCCGATTGAGGATGGTCGTCAGATAGCGGCTGGTGGGTTCACCGGGCCGATATCCTGGAATAAATGCGCCCTGTTTCTGCAACGAGTCTGGAATGTTTTGTTGCTGCCAGACGACATAGGCGTAGAAGTAAGTGAACAGA
>DATLSW010000414.1:0-2882 GCA_035533955.1 Ktedonobacteraceae bacterium
CGCCTCGCGGTTATAGCGTTTGCCCTTACAGACCTCGCACGGCACGTAGACATCGGGCAGGAAGTTCATCTCGATCTTGACGATGCCTTCGCCCTTGCAGGCATCACAGCGCCCGCCCTTGACGTTGAACGAAAAACGGCCCGGCTGGTAGCCGCGAATCTTCGACTCCGGCACTTGCGCGAACAGTTCGCGGATGCCCGTGAAGGCGTTGGTGTACGTGGCCGGGTTCGAGCGCGGCGTGCGCCCGATGGCCGACTGATTGATGTCGATGACTTTGTCCAGGTAGTGCATGCCCTCGATGCGTTCGTGCGCGCCCGCGCGTTCGTGCGCGCGCTGTAAGGTGTGCGCGAGCTGGCGATAGAGGATATCGACAGTCAGCGTACTTTTGCCTGAGCCGGAAACGCCTGTGATCACGACGAACTTGCCGAGTGGGATATCCACGTCGATATTCTTCAAGTTGAACTCGCGCGCGCCCTTGATGCTCAGAGCCAGGCCATTACCAGGACGGCGCTGCTCCGGTATGGGAATTTGGCGCCGGTGCGACAGGTAATCGCCGGTGATCGAGTTCGGGTTGGCGCTTATCTCGGCGAACGTGCCTTCGGCGACGACGTGTCCGCCATGCTCGCCCGCGCCGGGGCCAATGTCGATAATGTGATCGGCGGCCCGCATCGTCTCTTCGTCATGCTCGACTACCAGCAGCGTGTTGCCCAGGTTGCGCAGGCGTATCAGCGTCCTGATCAGGCGCTCGTTGTCGCGCTGGTGCAGGCCGATGCTTGGCTCGTCGAGGATGTACAGCACGCCCATCAAGCCGGAGCCAATCTGCGTCGCCAGCCGGATGCGCTGCGCTTCCCCGCCGGAGAGACTGGCGGCGGCGCGATCCAGTGTCAGGTATTCGAGGCCCACATCTATCAGGAATTGCAGGCGCGCGCCGATCTCTTTCAACACCTGGCGCACGATGAAACGCTCGCGTTCCGTCAGCGTTGCCAGTACGAGCGGCCCGTTTGGGCCGATGGGCGTCAGGGGGTCGGATTTGATGGGGGCATCTGTGGTATTTGCGGATACAGGCGCAATCAATTGCGCCGCCACCTGATCTGTCCTCATATGATCCGTACCTACCTGTTCCAGCGCCTGGAAGAAGCGCTGCGCCAGCACGATGGAGAGGCGCGAGATCTGCACGATGTTGCGCCCGCCCACGGTGACGGCCAGGGCTTCCGGCTTGAGGCGCGCGCCGTGACACACGGGGCAGACGCGGGCGGACATGTAGCCCTCGATCTCTTCGCGGATAGCTTCGCTCTCGGTCTGCTTGTAGCGGCGATCCAACTGCGGGATCACGCCCTCAAAGTTGACGTTATAGGCGCGCGTGTGGCCGTGCTGTGGCGTGTAACGGATCGTAAGCTGTTCGTCTGAGCCGTAGAGTATTTGCTGGCGCTGCTCTTCTGTCAGGTCTTGCCAGGGCGTGTTGAGATTGAAGTCGTGCTTCTTCGCCAGCGCCTCCATCGTCGAGAGATGCCACTGGCTGCCGCTGATCATCTTGCTCCACGGAGCAATCGCGCCCTCCAGGATACTGAATTCGGGATGCGTCACGATCAGTTCGGGATCGATTTCTTGCTGCGTACCCAGGCCGGTGCAGGCGGGACAGGCACCATGCGGGCTGTTGAAGCTGAACGTGCGCGGCGCGATCTCCGGCAGGCTGATGCCGCAGTAGACGCAGGCCGCGTGTTCCGAGAAGAGCATCTCTTCGCCGCCGATCACCGACACCAGCACAACGCTGCTGCCGAGCTTGAGTGTCGTCTCCAACGAATCGGTCAGGCGCTGGCGGAAGGCCGCGTCAACCTCGCCCGTTTGTGTTTGCTTTGCCCCGGCGATGGCCTGCGCGCCATCCTGCATGGCCGCGGCCGCCAGCGCGTCATCAGCATCTGCCGCGTTGACATCATAGAGCGCCGGGCGTTCCGCGACTTTCTTCAAAGCCGGGTGCTTACCCAACGTGAATGGCGTGATATCTGTAGAGCTTTCGCCCTGTTCATCTTGTGATTGCTCGTCCTGCTGCCTGCCTTTGTGAATGATCAGGCGGTCAACGACGACTTCGATGGTGTGCTTTTTCTGCTTATCGAGTTCGATTTCGTCGCTCAGATCGTGGATGGCGCCATCGACGCGCACGCGCACGTAGCCGGAGCGGCGCATTTCTTCAAAGATATTTTTGTATTCGCCCTTGCGGCCCGTCACGAGCGGCGCGAGCAGCATAATGCGCGAGCCGTCGGGCAGATTGAGGATGGCATCGACGATCTGCTGCACCGTCTGGCGGCTCACCTCGCGCCCGCAGTTGGGGCAGTGCGGATGGCCGACGCGGGCATAGAGCAGGCGCAGGTAGTCGTAAATCTCGGTGACGGTTCCCACCGTCGAGCGAGGATTATGCGTCGTACCCTTCTGGTCGATAGAGATGGCAGGCGAGAGGCCATCGATATGATCGACGTCCGGCTTTTCCATCTTATCCAGGAACTGGCGCGCATAGGCGGAAAGCGACTCGACGTAGCGGCGCTGCCCCTCGGCGAAAATGGTATCGAAGGCGAGGCTGCTCTTGCCGGAGCCGGAAAGGCCGGTGATCACCACCAGCTTATCGCGTGGGATAATCACATCGATGTTTTTGAGATTGTGTTCGCGCGCGCCGCGCACAATAATTTTGTCTTGAGGCATATTCAATCCCGAACGAGATACACGGTTTTTAGTTATGTACAAACGTTCAACACTGTCCAGCATAGTATAATATAGATGTCAAGAGAATGTCAAAGCGATTTCAGGGCGACCGCGAGGGTCGCCCCTACTAGCCATATGAAGGCACGTCCATTAAGGGTAGGGGCAATCCCTCGCGGTTGCCCTGGGAAATA
>DATLSW010000415.1:0-6880 GCA_035533955.1 Ktedonobacteraceae bacterium
GGGCGCGTCTTTGATGTCGATGGGCAGGTCAAGATACTCGAAGATGCGGTCAAAGAGCGCCAGCGCGCCCTGGACATCGACCTGGGTGCTGAGCAATTGTCCGATGGGAAAGTAGATGCGACTTTGCAGTGTAGTGAAAGCTACGATGCCGCCTAGCGTGATCGCGGGGTGCAGCGGATTGCTGATGATCATCCAACCGGCGACCAGATAAATGATGGCCGGAGTCACGGACAAGAACGTGCCGATAAACATGAAGAACCAGCGCCCGATCATCTGCTGGCGAATCTCCAGGTTGGTCAGTTTCTGGTTTTCGTCCGAGAACTCCTTCTGCGCGTACTTCTGGCGCCCAAAAGTCTTGATCAGCAGGATGCCGCTGACGGAGAGCGTTTCCTGCATGGTGGCCGTGAGCGCGGCCATGCTCTCCTGCGTCTCCTTGCTGGTCGAGCGCCGCACGTTGCCCACTTTATACGTAATCCACACGAAGAGCGGCAGCAAACCAAGCGAGATGGCGCTCAGCAGCGGGCTGAGAAAGAGCATCGCGATCACCGTGCTGAGAAACGTGGAAACGTTCGAGACGATGCTGGTGGCCGTGCCGGTTACGACGTTTTCCACGCCGCCGACATCATTGGAGAGGCGCGACTGTATCTCTCCCGTGCGCGTCGCGGTAAAGAAACGCAGTGACATACTTTGCAGGTGATTATAGAGGCGATTGCGGAAATCGCGCATCACGTTCTGCCCGATCATGTTATTGAGATAGGTCTGCCCAACGCCGATAATGCCGGTGATAATCGGCGTGGTAATCATGATCCCGACATAAATCAAGAGCAGGTTCAGGTTGTGCTTGCCAATGGCGTCGTCAAAGATGGCACGGATCAGCAGTGGATTCACCAGCCCCAACACGCTCGTAATGACGATCGCGATCAGCACCAGCACGACCTGGAATTTGTAGGGTTTGAACGATTGAGCGATGCGCCCTAGCGTGCGGCTATCCGTTTTGCGCCCGCGCTTTTTCTGTTCCTCAAGATAGCTCGACAAAGACTTACCGCCGCCACCTCTCCTCATATACATTCCCATAGATGTTTTCTCCTGTATAGATCACGCGCTATGATCAACCAGTATACATCACTATTACACCCGGCGCACTGATCATGCGAACGGTTTATCCCCCTGTCAATTCTGACAGGAAGAAGGAACCCCGTAGGGGCGTGGGCTTGCCCCACCCAAAAACCAGGTGTTACTGATCGGATATTGTCTCTCACAGAGGGCGGGGCTTGCCCACGCCCCTACGCCAGGCAGAGGTGGTGGATCAGACCGGCCAGCAGCGCGCCGCGCAAGGGAAGCGAGTCGATGCGCAGGTATTCGCGCTTGAGGTCGTGCATGCCGCCGCCGATGGGGCCAAGGCTGTCCAGCGTGGGTACGCCGACCTCGACCAGCGCGTTGGCATCGGATAGGCCGCCCTTGCTCTCGGCCACGATAGCAATACCGAGCGCTTGCCCTTCCAGCGCGGCCACGTCAACCAGGCGCGTGATGGCCGGCGTGGCCTGGTAGGGTATGCGCCCGCGCGTGCGCTCCAGCGTGGTATGCGTACCGGGAATGCTGCTGCCCGCCACAATAACCTCTAGCGCCCGCGCGGCCATCTCCAGTTGCTCTTGCTTGTGGGCGCGCACAGCAATATGGCAGCGCGCCATGTCCGGAACAACATTGAGCAGATCGCTGCTGCTCAGGCGCGTGACGTTGAAGGTAACGCCTGGATAGAGCGTGTTCAAGTGGTGGATGGCGATGAGCTTGTGTGCCAGCTCGACCACGGCGGAACGGCCCCGGTGCGGCTCAACCCCTGCATGGGCGGGGACGCCGCGCACGGTCAGCATGTACTTGTCAGCGCCTTTGCGCGCGCTGGTGATGAAGGCCGCATTGCGCGATGGTTCCAGCACGAAGGCGACATCTATCTCAGGCGCAATCTCGCGCAAGAGCGGCACGCTGCCGGGAGAGCCAACCTCTTCGTCGTTGTTGAAGACAAGGCAAATTTCCCCGAAATCCTCAAAACCCGTTTCCAGCAGCGCCCGCGCGGCATAGATCGCCATCAGCACGCCCGACTTCATGTCGATCACGCCAGGGCCATAGGCGATGCCTTCCTCAACGCACCAGGGTCTGGTCGTCGCCGCGCCGCGCCCGTAGACGGTGTCCACATGTCCCACGAGCAGCACGCGCAGGCTGCCTTTGCCCTGTTTGCGCGCCACCAGATTCGGCCCGAACAATTCTGTTTCATGCAAGGTGACGGCCAGGCCCAGTTCTTCCAGCCAGCGCTGGAGATAGCCCATGATCTGTTGAATCCCCACCGTCTGCCCCGTTCCTGAATCGATATTGACGAGAAGTTCCAGCCTCTGGAGCCATTCCTCCTGGTATGTTTGGAGTGTCGGTAGATAGTCTTGTGCGTAGGTTTGCATTGCTATTTCCTGCTGAGGTACAAAGAGTCGCTTCGATACTACAAAATGTGAAGCAAGGATAAATGGTATTGTACCACATCTGTTCATTCCCGCTGTGGCGGCGCAATTGATTGCGCCAGAACCGGCATGGGCGCGATCAATCGGCCCCTACGGATTTTCCGCGCCGTGTCGATAATGATGAGGATGTACAATACCGATCACCGCGGGCAAACCTGGGAGCCGCGCATCCTGCGAGTCCGGGCAACGATCAGCGGTTTGCATAGTCTGTGCATTCCGTTTGCCATATTGATGCATGATCCGCTGCCGCCATTCTTGCGCCTGCGCGACACAACAGAACATGCCGCCGAAACACTAACCGCGGGCGAGCTATGGCAACAGGCATTCAGCGCGCTGAGCGAGGAGCAGCGTTTTTTTCTCTATGCCTGGAATACGGCGCGCAAAGCATCGCCGCGCATGGTAGAGGCGGCGGCGTTGATCATCGGCGTCGCGACGCCGGGGCCGCACGACAGACGCTGGCTCACCACATACGCGCTCAGCCGACAAGGCGAAATCGTCGCCTGGCGCGCGGAAATCGCCATGCTGCCAGCGCCGGAGCGCGTGACGGAGATCGTCCTGAGCGAAGAGAACATGCTGCGTTTATGTTCGCCTTAGCCTTCTACATAATACGGATGTCTTCTCGTCGCTATCCAACTGCCGAGCAGGCTGAACAGGCCCGTGATGACGCCCCAGACCAGGAACAGGATCAGCACGAAGATCACGCTGCCCAACACGCTGCCTGTGCCTGTCGCGGCAGCGGTACCCGGCGGACGATTGCCCGGATAGCCAGGGATATAAGCCGTGAGAAAGCTGATGCCATAATAAATGAGACCGGCGATGAAACCAGCAAAGAATGCCAACCGGCGCTGTACCATCACTTTACCGGCGATAAAACCGGCAACAAGGCAGATCAGCACGGTGATCACAAAGGTCAATAAGCCAAGTCCGGCGAGTGTCAAGGAGAGCGCGTTGAGAACCGCTTGATTTTTTGCCGTTTCATAAGCATGATAGGTAGGAGCGTTCACCAGCGTAATAATGACGCTTTGTGCAGTGCAAAGAAAACCGGCGATTATAGCGATGATCAACATGTTTCGCACACGATCACGCGGCAGAAGTGAAGCCGGGGCCGCGGCAGCTTTGGCACGCGAACCGGTTGAGCGGCCCGCCCCCGGCGCGTCCTGATCATCCTCGTAGTCCACATCGTCTGGAGGGCGGCGACGACTGCCGCGCTGCGGTTGGTGCGGCGGATATTCTTGTTCAGAGTCTCGCATGATAACTACCTCCTGATCATGAACGCTCATATATTGGCCCAGAACGCGATCAATCTGGCGCAATTAATGCGCCGCCACAGCTCTATTTCACATTGGCAAAGACGGTAGGATAGGTGTTGATCAGTTTGAAACCGCTGATCGGCCAATAGAGCAGCACAACTTTGCCGACCAGATCGCTCTGTGGGACGAAGCCCCAGGTGCGCGAATCATCGCTGATCGGACGGTTATCGCCCATCACGAAATAATCGCCCTGCGGCACTTTCCAGGTCTGACCTTCAGAGTTTGACTCCGCGCTCACATATGGCTCGTTCAGTTTCACACCATCGACCCAGACTGTGTTACTATTGACGGTAATGGTGTCGCCCGGCAGGCCGATCACGCGCTTAATGAAGTCTCTCGTCGTATCCAACGGATAATGGAAGACGATGATATCACCGCGCTCCGGCGGGTGAAAAATATAGGCGATCTTATTGACCAGCACATATTCGTTATTCTGCAAGCCCGGCTGCATACTCGGGCCGCTAATACGATAACTCTGAACCGCGAAGTGGATCACCACAAAAATGATCAACGTCAAGGCTACGGTTTCGACAATTTCACGCGCTAAAGAACGTTTCAAGTTTGACCCTCGCTCTGCTCATGGACCGGGGCGTATGGCCGCGAAGACCGAGGAATAGCTCTTGATGATCCCCAGTTCGCTGAACGGCCAGTACGCCGCGATCACTCTTCCAATAATATAGCTCTTGTCGAGCGGCCCCCAGATGCGCGAATCAAGACTGTTTTCGCGATTATCGCCCATGACAAAATACTGGTTGGGGCCAAGTTTCCAGGTCTGATTGTCATAGTTATACGGCGCGCTGATGTACGGTTCGCTCAACTGATCGCCATCGACGGTAACAGTCGTGCTGGTCGTATGAATGACATCCCCCGGCACGCCGATGACCCGCTTGATAAAAACCTCGTGCGGGTCGAGCGGGTAATGGAAGACGATCACATCGCCGCGCTGCGGTGGCTCGAAGAGAAAGGCCGCTTTGTTCACCAACACGTATTCTCCGTTGTGAAAATCCGGATCCATGCTGTGTCCATCCGTGCGAAACCCCTGTACCACTAGACGAATCAGGAATAGCACCAGCAACGTCAGCGCAATGGTTTCGATTACCTCACGTATCCAACGGGTACGCTTCTCTGACACGGTATTGCCTCGTTCTCTTATGGCTTGCCAGGCATCCCCTCAGCGCCCCGCGCTGGATGTCCTCTACCCCGGCGATACTTTCATACTTTGCACATTATAGCGTATGCGCTGGATAGGCGCAATTCCGATGTCGCCTTTGGTGGGCGACATAAGGCTCTCCAATCGGTGAGAGCAATCACCAAAGGTACTCAATATATTGGACGCAATTGCTCATGATTGAGGGCGAGAGTTTTCGCTTTCGCCAGAGTTTACAGAAACAGGACCCACCGCCCTGAGTCTTCGATTGGCAAGGTGGTGGCTCACTTTTCCAACATCGTGTGGCTCACTCTTCCTTGATGTTCACCGCTCGTCGTGGTATACTCGAGCTATGATAAATATTCTCACCTGGCTCGCCGGCTCACACATCATACAAGGAATCATCGTCGGCGGCGTGCTGGCGTTTCTCACGGCACAGATCATTATGAACGCGGTGGTGAAAGCCATGACCACGACCGTCAACGGGTGGAGTACCACCTTCAAATGCGGCCAGCCCGGCAATGGCATCCTCCTGCGGGCCGCATGCGCCAGAAACCTGCCCGCCGTCAATGTGGCGCAAGAGGCTGCGTACTGGACGACGACCGTCGACAGTGCGGGGCAGCGGCTCTGGGGCCAACGCGAGTACGTCCTGCATTTTCCTGTCGGACAACTTCCGCCCAACGATGCCTTCTGGTCACTGACCATGACCGATGTGGTCGGGTACATGGTGAGCAACCCCATCGATCGCTCCAGCGTCGGCTCTCGCTCCGGCCTCGTGCCGAACGCCGATGGCTCCATCGACATTTATCTACAGCGCGCGGCTCCCGCCGGGCGCGAGTCCAACTGGCTGCCGGCACCGGCAGGCTACTTCAAGCTGATGCTGCGCGCGTATCTGCCCGGCCGTGCTATCCTCGACGGCGAGTACCACGTGCCGCCAGTCATGAAAGTGCAATGACATGAACAGGTTGATTCTGAAATACAAATATCCCGTTACGTTCGCCATCCTGGCCGTCCTCGCATGGGTCGTCTACAAGTATTTCTCGATGGGGGGAGACCTGCTCATTTTGTTCATCGTCGTGGCAGTCATCGTCTGGGGACTCGGCACGTGCGTTTTCCTGTATTTTTGGCCGCCTATCACGTACAGTGCCTTCAAAAGAGCGGTCGTTCAGCATGGGCTCGGCGGCGGCCCCATCCCCGTCAATACGCTTTACGCGGTGCCCACTCTCTCTTCGCCCGCGGCGTCAAACTCCAGCTTATTAGCAACAGGGACCAACGACGTACTCTACGTCGGCGGCTTGCTCGACCTCTCCAAAGGGCCGCAGGTTTTGCACGTGCCGGACATGGCGGGCCGTTACTACAGCGTGCAGTTCACTGATCCGTCGGACGGCACTAATTTTGCCTACGTCGGCAAACGCACCACGGGAACCGAGGTTGGCGATTACCTCATGAGCGGGCCGGGCTGGAAAGGAACCGTGTCGCAGGGAATGACACAGATTGCTTCGCCGAACAAGTCGGTACTCGTTATCGGTCGTGTCTTTGTCGAGAGCGACAGTGATCTCCCGATCGCCTACGGGCTGGCGAAGCAGATCCAGCTCACACCACTCAGTCACTGATAACCCGATGTTTTTCAGGATTTACGCTCCATTGGAGAGCTGAGGCAGAGATGGAGTGAAATAAAAAAGGTACAGAGACAACCTGGTCTTGCAAGAGTATCAATGTTCTACGTGTGGTACTCTTTATTATGTATCAAAATCCTTCTCTAAGGTGGTCCCCAAAGTCAAGACAGATTTGGGGCAAAAATAAGACAAAACTCAACCATACGAGAATCTGCTTATTTGGCTTCTATTTGCTAGCACTTACTTTTCTTTTGGCGATGGAACAAGAGGCTCATTCTCTTGTTCTAACCTATCAATAAATGCCTT
>DATLSW010000416.1:0-5428 GCA_035533955.1 Ktedonobacteraceae bacterium
ACAGGCTTGCCTCTTTATGATTTGCGTTAAAGATTCGCGTTCAAGCACAGCTATTGCGTTTCCGGGCAATAGAGAGTATAGTGGAAGTTGAGCTTACAAGCGCAACTTTAGTATCTTCAGAGTATTATCAGGATAGCATAGTATATGGCAACACTTGAATCGGATAACGTGGACAGGGCGTTGAGAGACAATCAACCACCCGAACACGTCAAATTGATCGCTATAGACATAGATGGCACATTGCTCGACCCGGACGGGGAGATTACGCAGCGCACGCGGGCGGCCATTCAGGCGGCGCAGGAAGCCGGGATTGTCGTCACGCTCGCCACGGCGCGGCGCTACTGCAATACCGCCAAATTCGCCGCGGAACTTGGGCTGGAGGGCGCTGTCATCGTGTACGACGGCGCGTTAATTGTCACTTATCCACAGAACACCATTGTTGCTACGCGCACATTGCAAGCAGACATTGCTCAGCAGGTCGCCGATCTGCTGGCACGCCACCGCGTGCAGCCCGTCGTTCATCCCTATCTTGGCCTGGTCGAGGAGGTGTGGACTGGCCCGCCTGACCTGGATAACTACTGGCTCGATGCCTATTTCCTGGCGTTCTCCGATCAGACGCATCGCATGCCGATCGCGTCTCTTTGCGTGGGATACCCCGATCCACTGCGCGTCGTTGCCTTCGACAGCGAAGAGAAGATTGAGAGCCTTGTGCCGGAAGTCGCGGCCTTGCTGGTGAACTGGACGATGATCAAGCGCGGGAATTATGGCAGCGACGAACTGGCGGTGATGCACCCGGAATGCTCAAAGGCGAGCGGCGTGGCAATCGTCGCGGAAACACTTGGCATTACCATGCCAGAGGTGATGGCGCTGGGGGACAACAACAATGATCTGGCGATGTTGCGTCTGGCCGGGTGGGGCGTGGCAATGGGACAGGCATCCGCGCCCATCAAAGCGGCGGCGGATGCCGTAACCGCCAGCAACATGGAGGATGGCGCGGCGCAGGCTATCGAGCGTTACGCTTTGCGCCGTGGCTTGAGCGCCTCTTCAAATTCGCGTAAGCGCGCGATCTGACGATGATTGGGCGCGGCCTGCCAGCGTTTGCGCTGCACCAGCGCCAGCGCGTCAGAGGCGCACATGCCGTCGTAGATCAGCACGGCGGACGTTAAAAGAACGCTGCGGCCCACCCCATGCTCGCAGTGAACCAGTACGCGCCCGCCCTGCCGTATGTACTCGTTGGCCCAGATCGCGCCGCGCGTGAGCTGTTCAACGCTCAGCGGAAAGGTATCAGGCGTCGGCAAGTGGAGCAGTTCGATATCATGCTGCGCCAGCGCCAGCGCGTCATCGCAGTGTTCCGCGCGCGTATCGATCACAGCGGTAATGCCAGCGCGCGCCAGCGCGCCGATGTCCGCCGGGTGGATGCGGCCGCCAACCGCCAGATGTGTCGTCACCCAGCTCATGTTCAGCTTATCCGGTAAGGGAATATGCAGGGCCAGCGCCAGCCGCTCGCTCCCCGAATTCTCAGGAAACAGCCGCGCCGCTACTCGCGTCCAGGCGCGATAGAGGAGTCGCACAATGCCAGTGGTGAACCAGCGCGTGCCGGAAAACTGCACTTGAGGCGTTAGTGAGGGTAATTGTACCGCTTCATCCTCACTAATTACATCGGACGGCGGAGGCGTGATCGTAGGATCGGACGACATGATGGACACATCTTTCTTGCTTGTGATCGTTTATATCAAATCCTGGATCGGCGTGAGCGCAATTGATTGCGCCCGCGCCGATCCTGACGCAATCAATTGCGCCGTCACACCGATCCACCAGGTTTATACGGCAAGCGGCGCATCTTCGGCGGTCTTTGGCCGCTCAGTTGTTGTTTTATCGTGTTGCATGACGCGCTGTAACGCGGCAATCGCACACTCGATCATACTATCATCAGGCTCGCGTGTCGTCAAACCCTGCAATGCCAGCCCCGGCGCGAGCAGCCATCGCACCACGCGATAGCGATAATTGGCCGCGCCCAGGCGCATCAGCTCATAGGCGATTCCGGCTACCACCGGAATCAGCACAATGCGCGAGATCACTTTGATCAGCAGCGCCGGTGAGCCGACGAGCGCGAAGACGAAGATCGAGACCACCATCACAATCAGCAAGAAGCCTGTGCCGCAGCGCGTATGGACGCGCGAGGCGCGGCGCACATGCGACACGTCCAGCGGGTCGCCCTGCTCCATCGCGTTGATTGCTTTGTGTTCAGCGCCATGATAGCCGAAGACGCGCTGGATATCAGGAATGCGGCCTATCAAGTAGAGATAAGCGATCAGTAGAATCAGGCGAATGATACCTTCCAGGATGACGCTGAGCCAGCCAGTACCAATCTGGTTGTGGAGCAAACCGGCGATAAATAATGGTCCCAGAAAGAAAACTACAATGGCGAAGCCAAGCGAGAGTATGAGGGAAAAGATCAGGACCGCGCCGCCAATCTGTAACGGTGGCTCCTCGTCTTCAGTACGCGCCGTTGCTTCGTCATCGGAGGATGTTTTTTGCTCGGCTGGTGTGTCGGAGTCAACCGCGCCGGGGTTGATCGCACCAGAGGAAATATTAGCTGAGAACATCATCAAGCGCGTACCCAGCACCAGCATTTCCCACAGCAGGAGAATCCCGCGCAGGAATGGCAGCTGGAAGAGGCGACTCTGGTACAGGCGCGCGCTGAGCGTTTCCTCATGCACATAGATGCTCTCGTCGGGACGCCGGATGGCAACAGCCACCGAGCGCCGCCCGCGCATCATCACGCCTTCTATGACTGCCTGACCACCGTAATAAAACTTTGCCATTAGTTATCATCCTGCCTCTCTCTAGTAGACCTTGTGCGCGCGCGAATACCCTGCGTGCGCAGGTGCGTGAGGCGGCGCATTACCGGGTCGCGGATCACGTTGAGCTGCGTCATGCGCGGCAGGCGGCGGCGCAATCTGCGCAAGCGCACCCCGGTGCGCCGCGGACGGAGCGCCGCCAGCCGTTTCCGGCGCAGCCTGGTTGTTTGCCAGACGCTTGCCGCGGCGGGAGCCGATACATAGCTGAGTATGCAACGCGCGATTTCAAATGATGCCTGTGGTCGGCTCAGCCGCTGGGCATTCTCACGCTGCTGCCGCATAAGTTCTGAGCCAGGCTTGAGCAAGAGCCGCAGCGTGTCCACCAATTCGATGGCATCGTGCGCCAGCGTACCCACGCCGCTGTTCAGCACGAAATCGACATTGCCCTCTTCTTGCCCTGGTACATAGCCGCTCAGCACGATAGGCAGACCGCAAATTAACGCTTCCATAATCGTCCCTGGCCCGGCTTTTGTGACAATCACGTCCGCTGCGCGCATCAACTCCGGCATATTCTGCACAAATCCGAACACTCTGGCCGGCACATGCAGACTCGAACGAGTGCGCTGCAAGCGCGCGTATAAGCGGCGGTTACGCCCGGTCACAATGAGCAACTGAACGGGCAAGCGCGCCCGCGAGATAGCCCGCACCGCGTCATACAATCCGCCCGCGCCATCTCCGCCACCAACCAGCAGTGCCACCGGCACGTCTGCCTGCAAGCCAAATTTCTCCCGCAGTTCTTCTTTGCTATCCGTGGGCCGCGAAAATTTCGGGTCGATGGGCATTCCGAGGATATGCACGCGCCGCGGGTCCAGACCGCGCGACAGGTAGACTTGTCTCGCGTCTTCTGTAGGGACAATATAGCTGTCCGCGCCGGGAGCGAACCAGGTATAGTGAACGCTCACCAGATCAGTCACTACCGTTACAAAGGGTACTTGACAGCCCAGGTCGCGCAGAACCTCGATGGTGATATGGTTGAGCAGCGGATGAACGGACACGATGACATCGGGCCGCATTGTTGTGAACAAGCGCGCCAGGCCATTATGTACCATCGGGTGCGCGACATTCTGCACCGCGGTGACGCGGCGAGCGTCGTTGATGGAGTGGAAGACCCGCCCAAAGAGCCGGGGATTATAGCGAATGACCGGGCCATAGAGCCGGGCCGCTTCGCGCAGGGGAAATTGGGCATACTCGTCAAATACATCGACAATTTCGACGCGGTAGGTGGGCGGCGCTGACTCGGAAGATAACTGCGCGTCATCAGCGCCGTCGTGCTGCGATCTCCACTGCTCCTGTTCCTGCTGTGAGAGCAATGTGATGGCATGACGAATGGCGTTTGCCGCGCTGCGATGACCCGCCCCGGTATCAGCGATCAGGAATAATATCGTCCGTTGCGATTGATTCACCAGGCCGTTTCCCCCATACATCGCTAGATTGTCGATAGAATCAGATATTCGGAAACTTGATCCACTATCCACGCGGGATCAAGTTTCCGAATAAATGCTTACTCTTCTTCCTTCAAGTTAAAGCGTTTTCTGAAACGCTCGACGCGCCCGGCGGCGTCCAGAATGCGCTGCTGGCCGGTGAAGAAGGGGTGACACTTTGAACAAACATCGACCTTCAACATGGGCTTGATGCTCACGGTCTGGAAGGTGTTGCCACAAGCACAACTGACTGTGGCTTCAACGTACTTTGGATGTATTCCGTTTTTCATGGTAATGCTATTTCTCCCAAAAAATGTGACCTGACAACATTTGCTGCGACACCATTGTACATAGATAGCGGCCAGTCGTCAAGATACCCCACGACGATCCTACCATAGAGAACAGCGAACGGCCCTTATTTATGCCCCATCTCATGTGAGCATCCCTACTCGACAAGAACTGGTATAATATCATCGAAGTATTGTACATGTTCCATTTCGTGAACAGGTTATGCGGCTACTACGCACATGCCGGTTATGTATACGCATTAAGAAGGAATAGTTATCCTATGGCAAAACCATCATCAGGGAAACAGACTACAGCGAAAGATCCCTTGCCGACGACGGCTTCGCGGCGGCGCGCGGAGCAACTCCAGCAGCGCCAGGCCAGTACGCAGCGTTCGTCTCAGAAACAACGTAATAAGCGAAAAGTGGAGCGCAAAGCGCATCGCGACCTCTGGTTCGTGCTAGGCTTCGTGGTGGTCGCGGTTGTTGCCGTGATCGGAGTTTTCGTCTATCTCGGCAGTCGATCTACCGGCGGCAGCGTACCCGCGCCCAAACCGGCCAGTACAAGTGTGGTGAGCGAAGTGACCAACGTTTCTCCCGCGACGCTGGCCGCGGTCGGTTCCGGCTCCAGCCAGGTGCAGAACCCGCTTACGCCTATTAAGAATGGGCCGCCGCTCGTGGGTTCAACGGGGCATCCCGAAGTTTTCTATGAAGGGGCGGAATATTGTCCCTACTGCGCGGCGGAACGCTGGGGCATCATCGCGGCGCTCAGTCGCTTCGGCACGTTCCATAATCTGAGCCAGATTACCTCTTCATCCACCGATGTGTATCCCAGCACGCAAACGTTCAGCTTCTATAAAAG
>DATLSW010000417.1:0-11343 GCA_035533955.1 Ktedonobacteraceae bacterium
TCATCATGGCAACCATATGACACGTCTGAACTGAGCGCGCGCGCGAAAAAAAACTATCAAAAACGCAAAGCCGCTATCGAAGCGTATTTCACCAGCAATACTCCCGTTGAGGAGATCGCGAAACAACATGGCCTTTCGCCCAGTCAGCTTATCAAACTGGCCCGTCGCTGCTTGAGACCGCACGAGGACGGCCAGCCCTGGGGCTATCGCGCTCTCGCTCCCCAGGCGAACACGCGCGACCAGAGCGGCAATGCTACAGCAGCGAGCGCAAACAAGGCCGCGCCCAGCGCGGGAAAAACGCGGACGGAGCCGGACGATAGCGCCGCGATGGCTGACACGACAAATGCTGATGCACCTGAGGCAGCAGCAGATATCATCACTGATGAAGCGGAGGCGGATACCGAGAAGCGGGTCGCTCTGCCCTCTGACAGACTGATCTCAATCCCGGAAACGCCGCTGCCAGAAGTTGCTCTAGAGTTTGAGGCGGCTATTGAGCCGCCGACGGAGGCCGCCAAGTGCAGCGATGGCGAGTGCGTAGAGGTGGGGGAGCAAGACCCGCTGTCCATAGAAGGGAGCGATAAATCGACCCCTACGTACCCCACGGAGTGCGGCGCGGAAGAGAGCGTGGAGGCAGAGGTCAGCGCGGAGGCAGAGGTCAGCGCGGAGGCAGAAACCGCTCCACTCGCGGCAGACGCGGAGGAGGCGAGTAGCAACGCGGATATGCCGGAAGCAGCCACTGTTGCGCTCGTCCCGGATGAAGCGACGGCGACAGAAGAAGTTTCTCCACTTGAACCGCTAGTTAGCCAGGAAGAAGAACTGCCTGGAGGCAGCGCGTACCGCGCGACAATGAGAAGGACAACCCAGCGCCGCGTGATTCAAAAGCGCAAAGGGCGTGTGACACAGCGGACACGCCACCGCAGGCGCGTGTGGCGTGTCGCGAGCGTGGTAGCCTTACTCACCTTGCTGATCGTGGTGGCGATGCCGCTCGGCACGGGCCTGGCCGCGTACAGCGCGTACAGCAACGTGAGCGCGCTGGCGCACGATGCCCTGAACAACCTGCTGGCCGCGAAGTCGCTGCTGCACTTCTCGAAGAGCGATCCCACGGCTGCCCTCAACGCGGCCAATTTGCGGCAGGCGCAGAGCGATTTCGAGACCTCCGAGAACGATTTCATCCAGTTGCAGCAACTGGTGAATCGCCCAGATATTCAATCGGCGGTGACGCAGTTCGCGCCGCAGTATGCCAACAAGCTGGGCATGGCGCAGCGCCTGGTGCAGGTGGGATTGGACGTCACGCGCATGGGCGATGAGCTAGCGGGCGTTGGCCTGATAGCCGCCAATATCCTGCACAGTTCGCCTCTGGCCTCCGGCTCGAACAAGCCGCTGATCAGCCCAACGGATATCGCCGCCGTGGAGGCCGGTATCACGCACGCGCTCTATTATATCAGTGACGTGCAGTTGCAGATGAGACAGGTTTCCGTGAACGAACTGCCAATCAGCGCCAGCCAGAAGGCAGAATTCAGTTCGCTTATGGGGCAGTTGCCCGCCATCCAGAGCCAGATCACGCAGGTACAGAGCGATGTTGGCATGGTGGCATGGCTGCTCGGCGTCGGCCAGCAGCGCCGTTTCCTCGTACAAACGATGGACACGGCGGAACTACGTCCCGGCGGCGGCTTCACCGGCGATTACGGCGTCTTGCAGATTAACAATGGACGCATGTCGCCCTTCACGCTGACCGACGTGACGTTGATTGATTATGCCGAGAACGGCACGGCCATCGGGCGCACAGCCCCGCCCGGCTATAGTTGGATGAACTTCGGCAACTGGGGCGTGCGCGACTCCAATCTCTCCGGCGATTTCCCGACCACGGCTCGCATGACCATGCAGCTTTTCGAGCAAGAAGGCGGCGGACCGGTGGATGGTGATATTGCCCTCACACCGGCAGTGATCGCCCACGTCATGTACGCGACCGGCTCTGTCAAAATGCCGGGCTATAACATCACCGTGACGCCGCAGAATCTCGAATATTGGATTCACTATTATCAACAAAACCCGATCGCGATCTCGCAGGAAAAACAGATCAGCGGCAACTATTCGCACAGCGGGCGCAAAGCTTTCACCGGAGAACTGGGCCAGCTCGTGCTGGCGCGCGTGCGCCATCTCCCGCCCAGCAAACTGATAGGCGTCTTCAAACAGGCGCTGAAGGATATCCAGTCACGCGACCTGGAGATCTACTTCAACGATCCGAGCGCCGAGAACTGGCTGGTACAGCACGGCTACAGCGGCTCAATGAATACGTTCTCCCATGTCGATGGTTTCAATGTAACCCAGGCCAACATCAGTATCAGCAAGGCCAGTCAGTACGTGCATACCACCCTGGAAGATGATGTGACGCTCGATGCTTCCGGCGGCGCAACACACAACTTGACAATCACGCTCAACTACCAGCAGACGGGACCGGTCTACGGCTACGACACCTACGCCGATTACATTCGCGTCTACGCGCCCGCCAATGCCACCTTGCTCGGCGGCGATGGCTTCGACACAGGACACGCGCTCTGCACGCCCAAAGGCACATCTAATATACCGCCCGGCAGCGCGCCCGGCACTGGCAAACCGCCCCCCAATAGCAGCAACTGCTCGCAATACAACACGATGTTTCCCAGCGCGGCTCGCTATTGCCCCAATAACGATTATGCGCTCGGCGAACGCGGCTACATCGCGGGCAAAGGCTATACGCTGTGGCCCTATGACGCGCTGGGCGGCCCCACCGAACTGACCAGCGACCTGCCGGGACGCGCCATGTGGGGCGGGCTGACGGAGACGCCCAAGAACTGCATCTCCTATATCACCCTGTCCTGGTACGTGCCGCACGCTGTGAAGAAAGTTCACGGTCAGCCGACGTATACCATCCTGTTTCAGAAACAAAGCGGCCTCAGCCCGACCTTGATCCTGAACATCAACGCTGCCGCGATCAGGGGGTTGAAATCCTTCAGCTACAACCACACCATCAACAGCGATCGCCAGTTCACGCTGCAACCGCCGCAGAAGAAATGACGACCACTGGCATTTCGTGGTAGGATATCGTGAAGATACTATGACGAATGTTCATGATAGCTCTTACTGGATACCTTGTCATGAAAAACCGACCCGGACCTGTCATTCTGAGCGCAGCGAAGAATCTCTCGTAAGCCACCTCGACCGGCTGGCGGCTTGAGATTCTTCGCTGCGCTCAGAATGACAGGTCAAAACCTCTTTTTCATGGCTTACCACGAATGGAGAACACACAATGACAGTGCAGCCTCGTCTGGCCTCAACTATTATGCTTTTGCGCGATCAACCCGCTGCCGCCAACGGGCAGGGCGTGGAAGTTTTCATGGTGCGGCGCGTCATTCAAAGCGATTTCATGCCCGACGTCTACGTTTTCCCCGGCGGCTCCATCTCGAACAGCGACCGCGACGCCGAGCAAAGTGACGGCCTTTGCCGCCCAATTTCTCCTGGGCGCGCCGATCCAGAAGGGCGCACAGCCCTCGGTACAGGCGTCCGCGCCGCCGCGATTCGCGAAGTATTTGAAGAGGCTGGGGTGCTGCTGGCATATCATGACGAGCAGATACTGGCAATCAGCGACGCAGGGGTCGCGCGCTACCAGCGCTACCGCGAAGCGTTTCAGCAGCGCCAGGGATCGTTGATCGAGATGGCTCTGGCCGAACGGCTCACCCTGGCGACCGACCAACTGCACTATTTCGCGTACTGGATCACGCCCGCGGGAATGCCCAAACGCTTCGACACGCATTTCTTCATCGCCATCGCCCCCGCGCGGCAGGAGGCCGCGTATGATCGCCTGGAAACGAGCGCGGGCGCGTGGATCAATCCTGCCGCGGCTCTGGCGGATTATGAGCGCGGCGAGTTCCCGCTCGTCTTCGCCACCATTCACCAGTTGCGCGACCTGGCAGCGTTCAGCAGCGTGCAGGAAGCGCTGGCCTTTACCGAGACGCATCAAGTGCCGGTGCGTATGCCCGTCCTGGAACAGAAGGACGGCGCGACGCGCGTCTACCTGCCGGACGACGCGGAACATACCTGGGACGTGCCGGAGCATATGACGAAATCAAAAGAACGATCATAAAACGCTGAGAGAGCAATAATTGAGAGAACAGAAACATGGAGCAGTGAGAGGATCATGACCGTGGACGAACCTTATACCATCATCCTGGCTCCCAATCCTTCGCTCATGACCGGGCCGGGAACAAATACCATTATCGGCGGCGGCGGCGCTGAAGGCGCAACAGTGATCGATCCCGCCGTTGACAATGCTGCCTACCTTGCTGCCATCATTGCCGAGGGCGCGAGGCGCGGCGGCATCCGGCGCATTCTCATCACCCATGGGCATCGCGATCATATGGACGGCGCGGTAGCCCTGCGCGATCGTACAGGCGTCGCCATTTATTCGTACAGCAAGCAGAGCATCCCATCCACCGATAGCGAGATTCGCGACGGAGCCGTGTTCCCAGTCGCGGACGACACGCTGCGCGCCATGTATACGCCAGGACATCGCAACGATCATCTGAGCTTTCTGCTAGAAAAGCACAATACACTCTTTGCCGGAGACATCATCGCCGGCATCGGGACTGTGGTGATCATCCCGCCTGAAGGTGATATGCAGGCGTATATAGAGACGCTGCATCGCCTGCAAGAGATGGAAATCGCGGCTATGGTTCCCGCGCACGGGCCGACCGTCACTAACGTTCAGGAGAAATTGCAAGAGTATATCGAACACCGCTTGCAGCGCGAGCAGCAGATACTGGACGCGCTGGAAGAGCTGCCGCCCGGCACAGACATCCCGCGCATCGTCGAGCAGGTATACGTGGACGTTGATCCGCGCCTGCACCCGGTCGCGGCGTGGTCGGTGGAGGCGCACCTGATCAAGCTGGAACGCGCGGGGCTGGTCGAGCGTCTCAACGACGGCTGGACGCTGACCGAGCCAACAGCGTAAAATCTGCCGACGGGGATGCTGATCAAGTTCTCAGCAGGGGCGTAAGTTCTGCTCCTGCTGTGCAATACACTCCAGGGCAGCCGCGTAGGTTCCCCCATACGGCCCCCAGCAGCGACTCAAAGGCCGATGCCGTGCAATACACTCCAGGGCAGCCGCGTAGGTTCCCCTCTTCGGCGTTGCCATGACGAAAGAAGCCAAATTACTCACCTGCTGCTGATTGCAACACAGAGTTCGCTGCCCACGAAGAGGGAACCGGAGATAGTGGACCAAAGAATCCCGTAATGCGAAGCAGACGGCCATCAGAGTCCACCTCGCCGAAATCCATCCCTTCCGAAACACGACTGCCCTCCGGGCCCACCATTGCCCAGGTGAACCGAAGCCGACCATGATGGACATCCATTCCACTGGTAAAAATAAAACGATGACCAGCAAATCGCTGGTGGAAGTCCTCAATGTGGCGAACCAATGCCTCTCGTCCCACTGCTTCACCGATGGGAGAAGTGAAGATGCCGTTCTGCGCCCAACTCATTTCTAACAATGCTCTCCGCTTCCTCTCGTCGATCTCCTCCCAGGCGGCGGCATAAGCCAAAACTACCTCTTCAATCGTAGGCATGGAACACCTCCTTCTAGTCCCTGGATGGACCGGAGAACATCGCACTTCCAGCCTTGCGCATCCCTTCCATAGTTTCCTCAACGGTAAATAATTTGGTTGTCTTCATGGCTTTGACATGACCGGCGGCGGATACCGCGAGGCTCCCCGCTATAGCTATGGTTTCATCAGGAGCTTCGATGAGAATGATGCCATCGTACTCACCAAAACTGTAGTACGCGGCGACTAATCGGCCACCAAGCTTCTCCGCCAGTTGCCTGACGGGGATACTCCGGTCTTGTGGATTTTTTACCAGAGCAGCCCACGTCTCAGACGTATACGCAAATTGGATCATGTAGAGCGCCATAATAGTGCCTCCTTTGGCATAGAACTTCTTTTCTCAGGAAAGAAGTGAACGATAGATAAGATATCTTCTACTACACAAGAAGACGATATATCCCTACGATAGGAATACATTAGATGCAGTATACAGCAAACCGACTTATGCTACAACAAGCAGGCGGTCTTTAGATACATCCCCTTCGTATTCTACCCTCTACTGGGTAACGCACTTCAGGAACAAGTGACCCGAGGACAGGGGGTGAGTAGCTCGCAAGGTCATACCTGATGCAGCGGAGAGTGCGCCGAACTCTTCCAGCGTGCGCTTCTATCATCGTTTGATCAACAGTACCAGCGCCGTGACACCTGCCAATCCCAAACAGAACCAGCCGGGGATGGATTGGTGCAGTACCGTCAGCGTCACGCCGGCTGCCACCTCCACCAGGAAAAGCAGCGCCCAGGTGAGACCGCTTAGCGCCGGGGACGAGCCATTTTCGTGGCCGTTGCCGTTCCCATTGTTGCCGCGCCGCCCCCGGCCGCGGCGACGCCCATGCCCGTTGCGCGGAGTCGTCGCCAGCCTGACCTCGATCTGTCCCGTTTCCAGCTTCGTGATGACTCTTTCCAGCGCGCGCGGCAAAGCCAGCAGCGTGCGGCCCGTCTCCAGAAGTTGATTGAGGAGTTCCTGGATCGTCTGTCCAGCGATACCGCCGCCAGTATCCATGCCCAGGAATTTTTGCGCGTAAGGCGTGGCGACATCGATGAAATTGAACTCTGGCGCGAGGCCCGTCGCCACGCCCACCAGCGTGCCAATAGCCTTACCGGTAAAGGCAAATTGGGCCGGAATGTAGAAGGGCTGGCCGTAGAGCAGGTCTTCGATCTCGCGCGATACGTCTGGGATATCTATTTCGCGCACTTCTCCCAGCGTCATACCGAAGTATCGCTCCATCATCAAGGCCATTCCGCGCTCAATAGCGGCCATGTTAGCTTCCTGGCCGATAAAGCCCAGTTCCGCCATTGCTCCTACCAGGGAATGCGAATCTTTCGCGACAAAGCCCAGAAAGATGTCTTTCATCGCCTTCTTCAAATTTTTCGACAGCGTGCCAACCATGCCGAAATCGACAAAGGCCACCACGGGCGCTTGATAAGACTTTGCGGGCGCGTCGGGATGATGCTGCTTTTTGGCTTCCACTTGCGCGGCGAGTTTATCCTGCGGCAAGACAAAGATATTGCCGGGGTGCGGGTCCGCGTGAAAGAAGCCGGTCGCAAAAAATTGGTAGAAGTAGGCTTTAACAGTGCGCTCCGCTATCTCAAGACGATTCACGCCCGCCGCCGCCAACGTCTCGTAATCGTTGATCTTGAGGCCATCGATCCATTCTAGCGTCAGCACGCGCCGTGAGGTATAATCAGTATACACATCTGGGATATAGATGGTCGGGTCGTCCTTGAACATCTCTTTGAAACGTTTGGCGTTGGCTGCTTCAGTCACGTAATCGATCTCTTCGTAGACCGTGCGCTTGAATTCGCGGTAGAAGCCCATCAGGTCGATGAATTCGCTGGTATCGACGAAGCGGTTAATGACCCAGATAACAAATTTGAGGGTGCTTAAATCACTGCGCACGAGCTGATCGATATTCGGTCGCTGCACTTTGACGGCGACTGCTTCGCCCGTGGCAGCAAGCACGCCCTTGTGAACCTGGCCGAGCGAGGCGGCTGCCGTACATTTACGTTCTAACACGCTGTAGATCTGTTCGACGGGCTTCCCCAACTCAGTCTCAATGACCGAGACGACATGGCTGAATGGCGCGGGCGGCACTTCATCCTGCAATGTGGCAAGGATGTCCAATGCCTGCTGCGGCAGGATATCAGCCCTGGAACTGAGGAACTGTCCCAGCTTGATCATCAAGACGCCAAGCTTGATAGCTGTGCCGCGAAAAGCCACCAGCACTTTGATCAGGACGTCGATATTGGGGTGGACATCGTAGTTGCCGCGTTCGCGGGCGCGCAGCACGCGACGCCGCTCGCGATAAATAACCCAGATGGTCCAGAGCAAAAGGCGCGACACCCGCAGGAAGCGCACCATTTGCGAAAATCTATTTACTTTTGGAGTTTTTGTCTGCATTGAGAGAACCCTTTCAAAAGCTATACTATATAGCATAACATGTACGCTGAATCAGGGGAAAGGGTTAGAAGCAATAAGGAGAATTCTATGAACGGTTGCAACCGCGTTCAGGCAATGATGCCCGGCAACAACTATAGTCTCATGCTCTTTCAGCAGCAGAGCCACGCGCCTGTACCGAAAGCGCGTTCGTTTGAGCTGCCGGGCGACCGCGTGCAATACGCGCCCGATCGCCCGGCGGATGTGCAACATGTGAAGCTGGACATCGCGCTCGACTTTGAGCAGGAAACGATCAACGGCACGGTCAGCACGACGTTTTCCGCGTTGTACGACGATCTGACCGCCGTCTCCTTTGACGCCATCGATCTGCATATCGAGCGTGTCGCGTTGGTCGGTGAAGACAAGGCGTTGTCGCACAGCTACGACGGCAAAAAGCTCAGCGTGACGTTGGATCGTCCCTACCGCTACGGCGAGGTCTTCACTGTCGCCGTGACGTATCACGCGAAGCCGCGCACTGGACTGCATTTCATCAAACCCGCGCCGGAAGACCCGACGCGGCCCGTACAGGCGTGGACGTTCGGCCAGCCCGCCTATCACCGCTACTGGTTCCCTTGCCACGACTCGCCCAATGACCGCGCGACGACCGAAATCATCGCCACTGTACCCGCGCAATTCATCACCATCTCCAACGGTCGGCTGCTCGGCGTCACCGATCACGGCGCGACGAAGACCCATCACTGGCGTCATGATGTGCCGCACGCTGCCTACCTCGTCTCGCTCGTCGTCGGCGATTTTGCCGTGATCGAGGATCACTACAAAGATATCCCCGTCACGTACTACGTGCGGCAGGACCGCAAAAACGATGCACACTTCTACATGGGCAAGACGCCGCAGATGATAGCCTTCTTCTCCGAGTATACCGGCGTCGAATACCCCTATAACAAGTATGCTCAGACGGTCGTCGAGATCTATACCGGCGCGATGGAACATACCACCTGTACCACACATAGTTTCATGCTGCTGATGGACGAACGCGCCGCCCTGGATATCGATCTCGTCCCCGTGGTGGCGCACGAACTGGCGCACCAGTGGTTCGGCGATCTGATCACCTGCCGCGATTGGCCCAACGGCTGGCTCAACGAGGGCTTCGCCACCTACTTCGAGGAACTGTGGGGCGAGCATGACCAGGGCAAGGACTACTTCAAGCGGTCGATGCTCGGACTCAAAAAGGGCTACCTGGGCGAGGACAGCCAGTATCGCCGCCCGATTGTCTACAACGTGTATCACAGCGACGGCTTTGAACTGTTCGATGGACACATGTACAACAAAGGCGGCTGGGTACTGCACATGCTGCGCCACCAGTTGGGCGAAACAGCCTTCCGCCGCGCCGTCAATACCTACCTGCAACGTTACCGTACCAAAGAAGTGATCACCGCCGATCTGGAGCGCGTCTTCGAGGAAGCCACCGGGCGCAGCCTGGCTCGTTTCTTCCAGCAGTGGGTCTATCAAGGCGGCTATCCAGCCTTCGAGGTCACCTATACCTGGGACGGCGAGCATCACATGGCGAAGCTCAAGATCAAGCAGACGCAGCAGGTAGATGAACTTACGCCTTGTTTCGTGACGCCGGTCGATCTGGCCTTCAGCGTACCTGCGTCGGACGAAGCAGCCAAAGACGAGCAGACCACCGCTACACGCACCATTGCTATGCGCGTAATAGTCGGCGAAGACGGGCAGGCGGAGCAGAACTTCTATATTCCTCTGGAACGCGAGCCGATCATGGTGCGCTTCGATCCCGACGGCTGGCTGCTCAAAACCCTCAAATTCGAGCGTGCGCCAAAGATGCTGCGCTATCAACTGGCGCACGATCCCGATATCCTGGGTCGCATCGAGGCTGCCGAGGCGCTGGGCGAAGAGGGCAGCGCCGAAAGCGTGCAGGCACTGCGGACGGCTCTGTTCGATGACGCCTTCTGGGGGGTGCGCGAAGCCGCCGCCGAAGCGCTGGGCAAGGTCGGCACGCGGAGCGCGCAGGATATCCTCTTGCAAGGACTGCAAGAACTGGATGCCCGCCAGTGGTCGCGCGCGCGCACGGCGATTGCCGGCCAACTGGGCAACTTCCAGGCTCCGCAGCAGGCGGAACTGGCAGCGCGTTCGGCGCAGGCGTTAGGCGCGCTGCTGGAGCAGGGCGATATCAGCTATCGAGTGGAGACGGCGGCGGCGGACGCGCTCGGCAAGACGCGCGCGCCCGGCGTGGTCGAGCGGCTGGAGAAGCAGATCGCACGCCCATCATGGTCGCTTTACCCACAGGTGGGCGTTTTCCGGGGCCTGGTGCAGACGGGCGATGATCGTGTCGTCGCCATCCTCACACCCTACCTGGTTGACGCGAATCGCCCGCTCATGCTGCGCTATGCTGCCGCGATCGCGATGCTCGCGTTCGGAGAGAATCGCCATCTCTACAGCGAAGAGGCCCGCCAGCGCGCGGCTACGGCGCTCATGCAGGCGATAGAGCATGAACCCTGGCGGCCCATTCGCGCGACCGCGGCTACGGCGGCGGGATTGCTGGGCGAGAAACGCGCCATTGAGGCACTTGAACGCGCCGCCAGCGGCGAAGTGGAAACGCCGGTGGTGCGCCGTATGCGCCTTGCCACCCAGGCTCTCCGCACCGATGACAAAACCGACAACCAGTTGAAACAACTACGCAAAGACCTGGATGAGATGCGCGAGGAGAACCGCCACTTGAAAGAACAGGTCGGCGCGCTTGAAGCCAGGGTCAAGTAAGAGTTTAGGGCCGTCGCCCTGGATTCTTGCGATGGTACTGAAACTCGTGCCATTTCCCCTTGACAACAATGCGATATATCGTTATACTATGGAGTAGATAACGATATATCGTTATTGGAACCCCGTAGGGGTTCCATACAAGGATAGAGATGAGTTAAGAAAAGGAGATTGCATAATGTTCGGAAAACATTTTGCTTACGAGTTTGAAGGAGCCGGTGAAGGCTTTCCGCCCTGGGAGCATGGGCCACATGGGCCGCATTTCCGTACCATGCGCTTTGGCCGCGGGCCATTTCGCCATGGGCCGCCATTCGGTCCCGGAGGGCCGTTAGGGCCAGGAGAAGGCGCGCGTGTCTTTGGACGTGGAGACATGAAATTCGCTCTGCTTGAGCTGGTGCAGGAACGCCCAATGCACGGCTACGAGATGATCAAGGCGCTGGAGGAACGCTCCGGCGGCTTTTACTCGCCCAGCCCCGGTTCGATCTACCCCACGCTGCAAATGCTGGAGGATCGCGGCTTCGTGACCGTCCAGGAAGTCGA
>DATLSW010000418.1:0-20087 GCA_035533955.1 Ktedonobacteraceae bacterium
CTGCCCGCCGCTCTGGGCAACGTCATCCTGGCTCCTGATGGCTCCGGCGGCATCTTCTTGCTTGGCGGTTCAGCGGATGCCGGGCTGCGCCTGCCCTCCCAGGCCATCTATCGCTACGACATCGCCAGCAATAGCTGGTCAACGGAGCAAACGAGCGCGCCCGGCCCCCTGGGAGGCGCATCAAGCTGTATGAACGGCCAGCAACAACTGGTCATCGTCGGCGGCTACAACGCCGCCGGCAGTTCCTCGCTCAGCAAAGTCTGGCTGCTCGATCTCTCTACGCTGCGCTGGCAAACGCTCGCGTCCGTTCCCGGCGGCGGCGCGCTGCTCGGCACGGCGGCCTGCGACGGCAATGGACACGTCTACGTCACGCGCGGCGCGATATCCCCGACCAGACCCACGCCGGATTTTCTCGAATTGACACTGGCAATCTCTTAACGAAAACTATCGCTGCTCGCTTCACAGTATATTGACAAATGTTCTAAATAAGACTATACTGCGGCTACCAGGATACTCCCTGAAAAATATGTTACAAGGAGCTACCTTATGAATGATACTCCGCCCGTTGCTCCATTCGACGCGATCCGTCAGAATGCCGCAGACGGCAACGAATACTGGAGCGCGCGCAACCTCTACAAACTCCTGGCTTATTCACGCTGGGAAAAATTCCAATACGCTATTGAACAGGCGAAGATAGCGTGTGAGAAGAGCGGCCAAGCCGTCTCAGATCATTTTCACCTGGAGGTGAAATTGATCAAAGCAGGCAGAGGAGCGCAGAGGCAAATCGAAGACTACCATCTCACGCGCTATGCCTGCTACTTGATTGTGCAAAACGCCGATCCTGAAAAGCCTATCGTTGCCCTGGGGCAGACGTATTTCGCAGTGCAGACGCGACGCCAGGAGATCGCCGACGAACTGGCCCTCTCGACACTGCCTGAAGATCAGAAGCGGCTCATCTACCGCTCCGAAATGGCAATCCTCAACACACGGCTCGCCGAAACCGCCAGACATGCTGGCGTGATCAAACCTGACGACTTCGCGACATTTCAGGATCACGGCTACATGGGCCTGTATGGCGGCCTGCGCGAAAACGACATCCACGAACGCAAAGGGCTGACATCCGACTCGCAACATATCCTTGACTATATGGGCAGCGATGAACTGGCGGCGAATGCGTTCCGCGCCAGTCTTGCCCGGCAAAAGCTCGAAACCGAGCAGGTGAAAGACAAATACAGCGCCAATCAGACGCATCATCAAGTTGGAGGCATCGTGCGCAAAGCCATAGCGGAAGCGGGAGGCACGATGCCAGAAGATTTGCCAACGCCGGAGAAGAGCATCCAGGAAGTGGAACGTGAGGAACAAAAGCTCGTGGACAGGCAAAAACAGCCGCTGCTTTTCGACACCCCGTAGAATTTCCCCTGCATAATGGGGAACCACGCGCAAAATTCCCTCTTGCAACCGCGCCTGTGATGGTGTATGATAAGGGAGGTTCGCACTCTCGTAACATGAGTGCTAAATGTAAGACGAAGCAATATTCGTCTTCTCTCCAAAACTATTAATAACACACCTTACATCATTGGGAGGGATTGCTATGACAATCGTGAGCGTCAAGATTCGACCGCTTGGCGACCGCATCGTGGTCAAGCCGTCAGAGCGCGAGACCGTGACGAAGAGCGGCATCGTGCTGCCGGACACAGCCAAAGAAAAGCCCCAGGAGGGCGAAGTGCTGGCCGTCGGCCCCGGCAAAGTGCTGGATAATGGCAAGCGCACAACCTTAGAAATTGAGATTGGACACAAAATCCTGTTCGCCAAATACGCGGGAACCGAAGTCAAAGTCGGCGACGAAGAGTATTTGATTCTGCGCGAAAGCGACGTTATGGGCATTGTCGAATAACACACGTATTGAGGAGTACATTTCGTGGCAAAGAGACTACAGTTTGAAGAAGAGGCGCGCCATTCGCTCAAACGCGGCATGGACGCGCTGGCGGAAGCCGTCAAAGTAACGCTTGGCCCCAAAGGGCGCAACGTTGTCCTGGATAAGAAGTTTGGTTCACCGACCGTCACCAATGACGGCGTGACCATCGCGCGCGAGATCGAGCTGCCCGATCCTTTCGAGAATATGGGCGCGCAGTTGCTCAAAGAAGTGGCGACGAGGACCAACGACGTCGCCGGCGATGGCACGACGACGGCCACCGTACTGGCTCAGGCCATCATTACCGAGGGCCTGAAGAACCTGGCGGCGGGCGCGAATCCCATGATCCTGCGCCGCGGCCTGGAAAAAGGCGTCGAGGCCATCATCGCCGATATCAAAGCACAGAGCAAGACGGTCGATACGCAAGAAGAGATCGCCCAGGTTGCCTCGATTTCGGCATCCGACTCCGCCATCGGCGAGTTGATCGCCGAAGTCATGAGCAAGGTCGGCAAAGACGGCGTCATCACTGTCGAAGAGGGCCGCGGCCTGGCAATGGAAAAAGAGTATACCGAGGGCATGCAGTTTGATCGCGGCTATATCTCGGCCTACATGACCACCAACAACGACCACACCGTCGCCGAACTAACCAACGCGCACATCCTGATCACCGACAAGAAGATCAGCGCCATCCAGGACATCCTGCCCCTGTTGGAGCGTTTCTTACAGGCCGGTTTCAAAGAGATGGTCATCATCTCCGAGGACGTGGACGGCGAGGCGCTGGCAACGCTGGTCGTGAACAAGATGCGCGGCGCGTTCAACATCGTAGCCGTCAAGGCTCCGGGCTTCGGTGATCGCCGCGAGGCTATGCTGGAGGATATCGCCATCCTCACCGGCGGCAAAGTGATCACAGAGAAGGCTGGATTGAAGCTGGAGAACGCGACACTGCGTGACCTGGGCCAGGCGCGCACCGTGACGGCGACGAAAGATACCACCACCATCGTCGAAGGCGCGGGCGATCCGAAGCACATCGCGGAGCGCGTGCGCCAGTTGCGCGCGCTGATCGAGGAAACCACCAGCGATTATGACCGCGAGAAACTGCAAGAGCGATTGGCGAAGCTGGCGGGCGGCGTCGGCGTCATCAAAGTCGGCGCGGCGACGGAAGTCGAGCTGAAAGAGAAGAAGCACCGCGTCGAAGACGCGCTGTCCGCGACGCGCGCGGCCATCGAAGAGGGCATCGTCCCCGGCGGCGGCGCGGCGTTGATCGCGGCCATCCCCGCTCTGGACAGCGTCGAGGTTGCTGAGGGCGAAGAGAAGACGGGTCTCGCCATCCTGCGCCGCGCGCTAGAGGAGCCGACGCGCCAGATCGCCATCAATGCCGGACGCGATGGCGCGGTGGTTGCCGAGACCGTGCGCCGCGGCCCACGCGGCTACGGCTTCAACGCCCTGACCGGCGAGTACGTCGATATGGTCAAGGCCGGCATCGTCGATCCGGCGAAGGTGACGCGCTCTGCTTTGCAGAACGCCGCCAGCATCGCCGCCATGGTGCTGTCCACCGACACCCTCATCACCGACGCGCCCGAACCTGCCGGCGCTGGCGCTCCCGATATGAGCGGTATGGGCGGTATGGGCGGTATGATGTAATCTAGCAGTGAGTAGACAAAGCAGCGCGTTCTCCCGGCTGCGCCGGGAGAACGCGCTGCTTTGTCTACTCACCTTTTCTTTAACGCGCCGCCAGCACGCGCTCCTCGTGAGCCGCGCGCAGCGTGTGTTCATCCGAAATCTCCTCCAGCGAGCGTTGATTTGGCTCAGGCAGCGTGAAGATCGTCAGCAGCAAACCGGCCAGCGAGACCACGGCCGCCGCCGCCATTGCGCCCTGGAGATGAAACGAGACGAGCAGGTACGGGAAGACAAACGCGCCGATAAACGCGCCGGTCTTGCCCAACGCCGCCGCGATGCCATGTCCCGTCGTGCGCACCATCACCGGGAAGATCTCCGCCGGGTAAACGAAGGTCGTTACGTTGGGGCCGAACTCCGTGAAAAAGTAGCTCACGCCGTAAACCAGCAGGAAAGGCAGCGTCAAGGCAGAAAGGCCGGGCGCGAGAGCAATCAGCGCGTAGGCCAGCGTCATCATGCAAAAGCCCATCATCTGTATCCACTTGCGCCCCAATCGATCGATGGTCAGCGCTGCGATGATATAGCCCGGCAGCGCGGCTACCACGAAGATGAGCAGCGTATAGAGCATATTCGTTATCAGCAGCGAATGGGGATTCAGTTGTTTGAGAACGAGTGGGCTGGATATCGTCGTACCGTAGTAGGCGAAGTCGAGCAAAAACCACGCCCCCGCCGTGCCGATGAGCCAGCGCAGCAGGCGCGGCGTCATCAACAGATAAAGCCACGAACGCGCGGGCCGCGGCCGCTCCGGCGCAACAGGAGCGGGAACTGCAACGCTCCCATTTTGCGCGCTCTTTGTGACCTGCGCCACTGTGCGCGCCGCCGCCGCGACATTGCCTTGCATGGTAAGTGCGTAGCGCGGCGTCTCCGCTATCTGGCGGCGCAGGTAAAAAGTGCTGAGCGCAGGAATGGCACCAAGAGCCAGCATAATACGCCACGTCAGGTCATGATTGAGACCAACCAGCAGCAGGATGATGGCGACCAGCGGGCCGACGATCAGCCCCAGCCCCTGCATCGAAAAGACCATCGTGATCAGCTTGCCACGGTCTTTGCGGTTAGCGTATTCGCTCATCAGGGTAGCGGAAAGCGGGTAATCGCCGCCGATGCCTAGCCCCAGAATGAAACGGAAAAGGAGCAGCCACACAATATTGGCCGCGAAGGCCGAGGCGATAGCCCCGACTGCCAGCACCAGCAGCGTGTAGCCATAAATCGCGTGGCGCCCGACGCGGTCGGCGAGTCGCCCGAAAATGAGCGAACCGAAGGCCGCGGCAATCAACGATGTGCTGCCTAGCAGCGAAATTTCCAGGCTATTCAGGTGCCACAAAGGCGTCAGGATCGCCAGCACCACACCGATAATGAACAGATCATAGGCATCGGTAAAGAAGCCCATGCCGGAGGTAATCATCGCTTTCAAGTGAAAGCCAGAGAGAGGACTGTCATCCAACGCGGCCAATACCGAATGCGCTGAAGAGTGCGCGTCTCCTTCAGAAGCCTGAACGGGACGTTGATCTTCATCCAACATACAAGTCTCCTTGCTTTAAGGACAGGTTTGCTTGATACACTAACTCGTATTTAATCCTACCGCCGCAATGTTATCGGAATGTTAAATAAAGGTTAAACTACGGTTATTTTTGGGGAAATATTTGGTGTAGTTGCACAATTCATTGCGCCGGTGCTGAGGTTCCATCTGACTGGCGCAACGAACTGCGCAGCTACATAGTTCCACCGGGTTAGATATTATCTGCCAGCCGAAAAATTCAGCGTCCAGGAACCGGTCGCCCAACGCGCGTGCAACGAATAGCAATTGGCAGAGGAGAAGAAGAGGTTGATACTCCACGAGAGTATCGAACCGTTGGGCATTGAGCCAGGCGCGTCGGGCGTCTGCGGGGAATTGAGCGTGATAGAGCTGGATTGCTTTCCCTGGTTGGGATTATAGTCAAAATAAATCAGCGTGCCATCGTCCAGGTTTTGGCCGGAGAGTGAAATAGCCTGCTTATAGCTGGCCTGCACTTCGACGTTGACGCTTGTCTCCCAGGCAAAGCCGTTGGGGAAAACCAGGTCTGGAATCAGGTGGGGAGGCGCAAAATTCAGCGTGGCGTACCCGCCCTCAAAGCCTATCAACCATACAGGCGAGCGGCCATAGCCTGACGAGCCATGCAGGTTTGGGCGCGCGGGACAGGTTGACGGCGCGGGCGCGGGCGTTGTTGCTGCCCTCCAACCCACGACGGTCGTTCCTTGTACTACAGCTATGGGAGTACCGTTGCTCCGCGAAACCTGGATGAACTGAACGCTCGTATAAGCCCGCGTCCCGCTCGTTGAAGCCGCTGGCGCCGCGGTTAGCGTCTGGTGAAACAACAGTTCGCGCGCTTGCGGCACGGCGCTGAGGATGAGCGCGAGCGTTAAAATAATTGTGCAGACCGCGACAACGATGCGCCAGAGTCGCATCTTGTAGCTCACGCGCGTATTCAAGCGCGCGAAAGCGCGCGCGACGCCATCAAGGCGCGTTGGCGCAAGATCGGGCAGATCGGCCAGTTCCAGTTCAATATCATCGCTGGCGCTGCCATCGGCGAAACGCTGCCGCTCCGGCTGTGCCAGGAGCCAGCTACGAACCCGCACGAACGCTGCCGAAAGCCAGATACGCATGCGACTAACCGCGCCGCGCGGGTTAGAAAGCAGCGCCATCACGCGCGTGACGACCTTCTCAGCAAAGGTCAGTTCTCCCTCGAGCGGCAGATCGCTGAACTCAAGATCAAAATCGTCGTCTCTCAGTTCGTCGTCATCATGGATCATACTGCTTTCCCCGTGCTGATGGCTGGCCTGGCTCACACACCGCCCACATATCATACCGCAAGAAGCCTACATTTGCAATGTCACGCCGCGCTCTCCATGCAAAGCAGCATCCACCAGATGCTGCCAGGTATCTTTCCCGCCCAGGTAATGCACCGTCACCCCTCCCAGGTGCGAGGGCAGCGACGTATCACCTACCGAAAGGATCGTCACAGCATGACCGGCCTGCCGCACACGGGTCAGCGCGTCAAGAAGCAGATCAGAGACGATGCTGGTGATGACGACAACAGTCGCGCCGGCGGGCAGGCGCGACCGCTCGGCCTGCACCACCTCCTCCAGCGTACTGCCGAAAAAGGGCTGGATGCGCGCCAGCACATCCATGATGCGCCTGCGCTGCTCCTCGCTGCTCGCGGGCGGGACATGAATACGACGGCGTTTGAGCTGCGTCGCAACGGTTGTCTCCGCGTCCTCTGCTACAACCTCACCCTGTTTTTCTCCGAACGGCAACTGTTCATCAGGCATGAACATCAAAGTGTTGGCATACAAGCCAACGGCATAATGTTCGTTGAGCGCCCAATCAGCTACCGAGGCGGCGGCGCAGACAGCCATCTCCAATATCTCCGGCTGCGTGCCACGCACGGCATCGAAGTTTGCCATCACATTGAGGAAGATCACGAGGTTATATGTGGTCGAGGCTTCATACACCTTGCTTTGCAGTTGCAGCGCGCGCGCCGTCGCTTTCCAGTGAACGCGCCTCATACTGTCGCCATAGACATAGTCGCGCACGCCGATAACGCGCGCGGGATCCTCCAGCAGGCGGCGCGGGGCGCGGCGCTCGCCGAAGGGATGGCGCGAGGGCAGGTTAAAGCGCGCCAAAGGAACGACCAGGGGATACACCAGCAAGTATTGCCAGTTCGACAGCGTTTGCTCATTGGAAAGGAAACCAAAGACATCCCCGCTGCGCACGATCGTCGGCCCAAAACGGTGAATGCCGCGCGCGTTGCACTGGATCGTATAGCGGCGGGTGACGCGCTCGTACCAGCGCGCGCTGAACAGGTTGTCGAGAAACGCAGCGTCGCCGATATAGCTGACGCGCGGCTGTAGGCCGCTGATGGGCAGGCTGCGCGGCACGGTATCTTCGACTTCCACCCAGGGCAAGGGCAACAATTTGGCATTTTCGATGACGAGGGAGAGCGTGAGTTGCTCGCCGAAGAGGGCCCGCTGTTCGCTAAATTGCCGCTCGTAACGCAGGCGGCGCAGGCAAAAAGTGGCCCAGATATCCGTCACGCCCACCACGATCAGCGCCAGCGCCCCGACGACCACCAGCAAGGGCAGGCGAAAAACGATACTGGCAAGAATGATTGCCAGGCACAACACGTACCAGCGCCGGTTGAGCGCCGGACGTTTTTCTTCTCTATGGTTAGTTGGCAAGAGCCTGCCCGGCCATAAATTCATCATGATTCCACCGGAACCGCGACACTATGCAAAATATCGGCGACGATTTGCTCCATAACCTGCCCGTGCAGGCGCGACTGGCTGGTCGCGATCATGCGATGAGCGAGAACAGCGCGGGCGACATGCTTCACATCGTCGGGAATGGCGTAGCTCCGGCCCTGGATAGCCGCGTATGCCTGCGTGGCCCGATAGAGCGCCATTGTGCCGCGCGGGCTGACGCCCAGCTCGACAGCGTTATGCGAGCGTGTAGCGCGCACCAGATCGACGATGTAGTTTTCAATGACCGACTCAACGCGCACCTGGCGGATCAACTGCTGCGCGGTCAACAGTTGCACGGCGCTGATCACTGTTTGCAATGTTTGCAACGGCTGCTCTTCTCGGAAACGCTGCAAGATCAGACGCTCTTCGGAATGGCTGGGATAATCGAGGCGCAAGCGCATGAGAAAACGATCCAGTTGCGCTTCCGGCAGCGGAAATGTGCCTTCCAGTTCAATCGGGTTCTGCGTGGCAATGACCATAAAGGGCCGCGGCAACAGGATCGTCTCGCGCTCGACGCTCATTTGTCGCTCCTCCATTGCCTCCAGTAACGCCGACTGCGTGCGCGGCGTGGCGCGGTTGATTTCGTCGGCCAGCACTACCTGAGCGAGCAACGGCCCCGGACGGAACGCAAATTCGCCGCTTTTCTGATTAAAAAACGTGATGCCGGTAATATCCGAAGGCAGCAGATCAGGCGTGAACTGGATGCGCTGGAACGAGCAGCCGAGGGATTTTGCCAGCGATCTGGCAAGCATGGTTTTGCCGACCCCTGGCACATCTTCAAAAAGAACGTGACCTTCGCAGAGCAAAACCACCATCAAGAGATCAACCACGACTTCCTTGCCGATGATCACGCGCGCGATATTCTGCCGGAGCGCGCGCGTCGCAGCCTGTACCTGGCGGACTTCATCTGTTTGCGTCATAAATTATGCCTCTGGCCGGGAGTACGAGGAAATATAAGCAGCATCCAGCGCCAAAATACTCTAGCAAATAGCCATTATTAGTGTTTATACGTTCCAACAACCCAAAAGTTCACGCAATTTCAAGCGAGGGACACAATATGACGAGGCGCGCAATGTGGCGGCGCCATTCATTGCGCCGCCACATATCGCCTATCGTATCAAGATCGACAGAACGTTAGCCGCCGCCGGTGCCAGAAATCTGGACCTGGACCGGTTGCGAATGCGTCTGCTGCCCCTGCTGGTTTCTGGCAAAGGCGGTAACGACCGCCGTGCTATGACGGCCTCCAGCGAAAATATTAATCGACCAGGGGATAGTGGCAAAGCCATTGCTGCCTGTCACACGCGGCCCAGCATAGCCTCTGAACGGGGGACTACCATAGGAGATTGTGAGCCAGACAGTGGCGCCCGGCTCGTTGGTGGAGACGCCGACGAGAACGGTACTCCCACTCTGTACACGCGTTGGGATATTAGTGAACTGCACAGTCAACCCGCTCGACTGTGGTGGAGTAGTAGGCTGCGGCGCGGGCGTATTCTGCGCCGGCGGCTGGCTGCTGGACGTGCTGCCCTGTCCGCCGCCAGGAGTGGGGAAAGTCGGTCGCAAATCGACGGTTCCGGCAGGCGTCGCGCCTGTCGGCGCCTGCGTATAGGCGCTGGATTGGAACGGATTCCCAGCGCGGAAAAAGGCGCTGGTTGCCAGCGTCGCCAGCAGCAATCCCGCCAGCAGCACGACCATCACGGCGACCAGCAGCACCTTATAGGCCGGGTCTTTCCGCCAGAGGTAGCGTACGCGCGCGAAGGGACTGCGCGGCGGAGGCGGCGTCTGGCGACGTATGAGCCATTCTGGCTTTACCTGAGCCGGATGTGCGACCGTTGGCGTGGGTGGAACTCGCGTCTCAGGTGGCGCTGGCAGTAGTAACTTTTCAGGTGGCATGGCCTGCCGTTCAGGATCGTCGATCATAGCCGTTCTCCCGTAGGGGCGCGCAGCCTCTCCAGGGGAGAGGTAATAATTACGCCCAACTCATTGCACCGACATTCATCGAAATTCTTCTATTTTCATAGTGTACACAATTGCGCCACAAAGTCACAACGTTTTGGGCCAAAAGGGGGGGTATTTACATAAGAGATGACAGCACGTTCTCAACCACCTGCTCAACCGTGATTTCTTCCCAGCGCGGCGCGTGAATGATCGTGACCGACGGCCCCACGGGATGCCAGACGGCGGGATCGCTCGCGCTGAATAAGGCGGTGGTTGGCACGCCGAGCAGCGCCGCCAGGTGCGTAATGCCCGCATCGTTGCCCAGGTAGCTTCGACATCGGCAAAGATAACGGGCTACTTCAAGCAACGGCGCATCCAGCAACATTGCCGGCGTACAGGTGAGCATATGCCGCAGCGCATCGATGCGTTCATGATCGGCTGGACCACCCAGCAGCAAAACGCGGCAAGCGCGCTCGCGCAGACGTTGTATGACGGCGGCGAACGAGGAGACAGGCCAGCATTTGCGCGTGCCGCCGCTGCCGGGATGGATAGCGACCTCATAAAGAGGAGGCAGGTTGCTCTGATAACCGAGCGCGGTTATCAGAGCAACCTGCCCATTACCCATAGACGCTCCTACTGTTTGCGCCAGGTAATCAACGATATGGACACGCTCACCTTCCGGCGGACGGCCCGGCGCGGTAATCACCTGTTGGACGCCAGCAGCGCGCAGGTTGCGTTCAACCAGGCCATCAGAGTCGCGCAGCCAGCAAATGGCAAGATCAAACGGCATAGGGGCTAAGTATAGTGACCCCACGGAGAATAACACGCTCCAACGGATAGCTTCGTAATCGGAGACTGCCTCAACCAGGCCGGAGGCCAGAACAAGAGGCAGAACGGCGGCATTCCCCACAAACGTGATGTGCGGGTACGCGTAACGTTCTCGCAGCGCCCGTATCACGGGTAAGGCCAGCAGTGTATCGCCAATAGCGCCAGGGCGGATGATGAGGATACGCATATTACAAAGGCATGACCCTGATCAGAGCCGATCCTTTTTGCACCACCTCGCCATTCTGCGCCGCGAGCTTGACGACGCGGCCCGAAATTTCGGCCTGTACTTCATTGAAGACCTTCATCGCCTCGATCAGTGCGACGATCTGGCCTACCTGCACGATATCGCCCACGGAGACGAAAGGCGGCGACGCGGGCGAAGACGCGGAGTAGTAGACGCCGGTGAGCGGCGCGGCAATCGCCACGCTGGTATCCACTTTCTCGGCATGAACACGCCCGCCGCTGGCAACCGGAGCGGCGTGGTTCGCCTGCTCTGGCAAGGCTACCAGAGCCATACCCGGCTGGCGGCGGATGATAATTTCCGTGCCGCCCTCGATCAACTCTAATTCGCCGATCGAGGTTCCTTCGAGGATATGGATCAACTCCTCGACGCGCTCGATCCAGGACACCATCTGCTCGTGTGTATCCATATGTTTCCTTGAACGCAATAAATGGTCGCAATGGAGGAAGCGCAAAGCATCGCGTTCCTCCATTATTCTTCGTAACGTTTGAAAATCAGGCAGGCATTGTGGCCGCCAAAGCCCATTGAGTTCGACATCGCCACGTTCACTGTTTGCTGGCGCGCCACGTTGGGTACGTAGTCCAGGTCGCATTCGGGATCGGGATGATGCAGATTGATCGTCGGCGGGATAATGCCGGTGAGAATAGCCATAATAGAGATGGCCGCCTCGATGGCTCCCGCCGCGCCCAGCGTATGCGCGGTCATAGACTTGGTGGAACTGATCGCGACATGGTACGCGGCGTCGCCGAAGACCGTCTTGATGGCCTGCGTCTCGGTGCGATCGTTCGGCTGCGTTGAAGTGCCATGCGCGTTGATATAATCGATCTGCTCAGGGCGCAGGTTCGCTTTTTGCAGGGCGCGGCGCATGGCCCGCACCAGTCCTTCACCGTTGGGCGCTGGCTCCGTGATGTGATGAGCGTCTCCGGTCGAGGCATAGCCAACCAGTTCGGCCAGGATGGGCGCGCCGCGCGCCTTCGCGAAGTCCAGGTCTTCCAGAATCAGCGTGGCCGCGCCTGAGCCCATCACGAAACCGTCGCGGGTGGCGTCGAACGGGCGACTGGCTCCCTGCGGGTCGTCGTTGCGACGTGAGAGGGCGTGCATATTGTCGAATGAGGCGATGGCAATGGGCGAAATGCCATTTTCGGAGCCGCCCGCGATCATGGCCTTCGCATCGCCGCGGCGAATGGTTTCCCAGGCTTCGCCGATAGTGGTGGCGCTTGTCGCGCAGGCGGAGACCGCCGCCCAGTTGGGACCTTTCGCCCCGGTCATGATCGAGACAATGCCCGCCGCGCCGTCAATGATCATCATGTTAATAAAAAATGGGCTGATGCGATCCGGCCCTCTTTCAAAGAGGACGCGGAACTGGTCATGCATCGTGATCAGGCCGCCGATGCCGCTGCCGATATAGACGCCGATGTCGTCGGCATTCGCGTCAGTGATCTCCAATCTGGCATGGGCAAGCGCCTGCTTAGAGGCCGCGATGGCAATCTGCTCGTAGGGATCGTTGCGACGCGCCTCCTTGCGATCCATATAGAGAGAAGGATCAAAATCTTTTACCTGGGCGCCGAAATGAACGCGGTGCTGGCTGTGATCGAGGCCCGTGAGTTCCGCGACGCCAGATTTACCCTGGCAGAGCGCCTCCCATGACGACGCCAGGTCGTTGCCCATTGCGGTGATCATGCCCAATCCGGTTACAACTACGCGAGTCATAGAATCTTTTACCTCCCATATAGACACGCTAATGAAGTTTCACAACATACCCTGGCTCTGCTGCTGTGGTGCCACTGCAGACCCGCGCCGGGCGCGATAAATCAGACCCCTACAATGCCCAGCGCGGCGGCCTCGTCCTGGATGAAATGAGTGTACGTTTCGCCGCGAATGAAGCCTTCGTGACTGAGCAGGCGTTGATGGAACGGTATCGTTGTCGTGATACCGTCAATGATATATTCGCCGAGCGCGCGCTGCATCCGGGCAATGGCCGCTTCGCGCGTATCGGCCCACACAACCAGTTTGGAAAGCAGCGAGTCGTAATGCGGCGGAATCTCATAGCCAGCATAAAGGTGGCTATCGACGCGCACGCCTGGCCCGCCCGGCGGCAGATAGCGTTCGATGATCCCCGTCTGCGGCCTGAAGCCAGCCTCGGCATCCTCTGCCGTGATACGGCACTCAATAGCGTGTCCCAGCGGACGAATATCCTCCTGTTGCAGGCGCAAGGGCATTCCGGCCGCGATACGAATCTGCTCTTTCACCAGATCGACGCTCGTCACCAGTTCGGTAACGGGATGCTCGACCTGCAAGCGTGTGTTCATCTCCATGAAATAGTAGTGATTTTCTTCGTCCACCAGGAATTCGAGCGTACCCGCGTTGCGATAGCCGATAGCCTCGACGGCGCGGACAGCTTTCTGTCCCATCTCTGCACGCAGCGCCTCTGGCAGATGCGGGCTGGGCGCTTCCTCGATCACTTTCTGGTTGCGCCGCTGGCACGAGCAATTGCGCTCTCCCAGGGAAATGCCATAGCCGAAATTATCGACCAGCACCTGGATCTCGACATGGCGCGCGTGTCTGAGATAGCGTTCCAGGTAGAGGCTATCGTCATGAAACGCCTCGCGCACTTCGTTCTGCGCCAGTACGAAGACGCGCTCGAACTCGTCGGAACGATTGATCAGGCGAATGCCGCGCCCGCCGCCGCCCGCCGCCGCTTTGAGCATGAGCGGGTAGCTGATTCCGCGCGCGGCCTCAAGAGCTTCCTCGAGCGTGTGCAGCGCGGGCGTGCCGGGGAGCATAGGCAGTCCCATCTCAGCCATTGTCGTGCGCGCCTCCACCTTGTCGCCCATGATCGCCATCACGGACGCGGGCGGGCCGATGAAAGTGATATGCGCATCGGCGCAAATCTCCGCGAAGCTGGTATTTTCCGAGAGGAAGCCATAGCCGGGATGAATGGCGTCCGCCTCGCTAATCAGCGCGGCGCTGATGATATTGGGAATATTCAAGTAGCTCTTGCCGCTGGCTGCCGGGCCAATACAGATATGCTCGTCGGCCATGCGTACTGGCAGCGAGTCACGGTCGGCCTCCGAGTGGGCGATCACGCTGCGTATGCCCATCTCACGGCAGGCGCGGATAACGCGCAGCGCGATCTCGCCGCGATTAGCAATCAAAATTTTCCGAAACATTGCCACGTTACTATTATTGGCGGCTCAGGTATCAGGCAACGCGCGAGCAGGCGGGGCAGCAACCCTACTACACGGGCGGGGCAAGCCCACGCTACACGGGCGGGGCAAGCCCACGCCCCTACAGTACGTTCCCAAACAGCCGTGTCTCTCCTTATAGGATGTCCTTCTGTGCTACACAGAAAAGGCGGTGAGGCTATTATATCACGCTGATCCAGAGGGCCGCCAATTAGACGATATCCGCGAATATCTGGCTTACCTTCTGGATAAAGCCAGGGAGCAGAGGCGACTCTAACGTATCCTTTTCATAAAGGGTGTTATACAGCTTCAGCGTCGCCTCTTCACGCCGATACACTTCAACATAGCGTTTCTGCCAGTTCACAAACTTATTATACCCCAGCTTTGGCTAACTCCTCGAACATATAGCAATTGAAGCGCACGGCGCGATCGAGATCGCTCAGGCGGATATGTTCGTTGGGGGCGTGCGCGCCGTTGGCCCAGTAGGTGGCGTTGCCGGGAACGGCCAGGCCCGGCACGCCCACAAAGCGGCGCAAATCCCCCAGGAAGGGCAGCGTGCCACCCATGATCGGATTGATGACCGGTCTTTTTCCGTCGAAGCCCGCGGCGATGGCGATCATACGCTGCACGAGGGGATGTTCAACCGGAGTCACCAGCGGTTCCGCACTGGCAAAGATGGTGATCTTGATGTCGTCATAGCCTCCAGCGTGCAGGTGTGCCTGCAATTTCGCCAGGATGTCCTGCGGGCGCTGGTTGGGAACAAGGCGGAAATCGATCTTCGCCATGGCCTTGCCCGGCAAGACCGTCTTTGTTCCCGCGCCGGTATAGCCGCTCAGCAGTCCAGCAATGTTACAGGTAGGATCAAAGGCTGCATGTACGCGCCTCTCATAGCCGGTCGCACCGCCGAGGAACTCTTTCACCTGGAACGTCGAGCGCAGTTGATCATCGGTGTCCGGCTGATCGGCCAGCGCCGCCAGTTGCGCCTCTGATGGCGGCAGCGCATCATCGTAGAAGCCGGGGATGCGCACGCGCCCGTCCGGCGCTTTCAGCGTTGCCAGCGCCTGCACGAGCCGCCAGGCCGCGCTGGGCAGATAGCTGGCATTGCCGGAATGCGCGTCGCCGCCCAGGCATTCCACATCCAGTTGCACGTAGAGCAGCCCTTTTGTTCCCAACGTGAGGATGGGCCGATCATCGACACTGAAACTGCCGCCCTCCCAGAAGCAGCCGTCGGCCCGCAAGACATCAGCATATGTCTCGGCGATGGCGCCGAAGTGCGGGCTGCCGATCTCCTCTTCACCCTCGATCATCCAGTGCAGCGTGATCGGCAATTCGCCATGTACGGCCCGCCAGGCGCGAATAGCGGCGAGGCGCGCGGCGATCTCGCCCTTATTGTCGGAGGAGCCGCGCGCGTAGAGCTTGCCATCGCGCACCGTCGGCTCGTAGGGCGGCGTCTCCCATAGCTCATACGGCTCTGCTGGCTGCACGTCATAGTGGTTGTAGAGCAGGATCGTGTAAGGGCTGCGCCCCGGCAGCGTCCCGAAGATGACGGGCGGCGCGCCCTCGCTGGTCAATCGCTTCGTCTGAAAGCCCGTCGCCTGGAGCAGCCACTCCATCAACTCTGCCATCTCCGTCGTGCCGTAGTTTTGCGCCGTTACGCTCGGCTGGCGGCAAAGCTGCTCAAGCAGCGCCCGCGCGTCGCCCGCGTGCTGGTCAAGATAAAATGTCACCTTGTCGATCATGTTGCATCACCCCAACTTCTGCAAAAAGCTGGCGACGGTACGAATACCCCGGTAGAACTGCGTCAGCGAATACTTCTCGTTGGGCGAATGCAGGTTGTCGTCCGGCAGGCCAAAGCCCATCATGACGACCGGCACGCGCAGCACTTCGTCGAACAGGGCCGCGATGGGAATCGAGCCACCTTCGCGCGTCAGCGCCGGTTCCTTTCCATAGACCTCCCGCAGCGCGGCCAGCGCGGCGCGCATCGGCGCGGAGTCAGGCGAGACCATGACGCCCTCGCCGCCATGGATATTGATCACATTCACCTCGACGCCCGCCGGGGCCAGTTCTTTGACGCGCCGCTCGAACAGCGCGAACACTTCCTCTGAATGCAAGTCAGGCGGCAAGCGCAGGCTGATCTTGGCTCTGGCGACGGCGGGAATGACCGTCTTGGCGCCCTCGCCGACAAAGCCGCCGCTGATACCATGCACCTCCAGCGTGGGTCGCGCCCACAGTCGCTCCAACGGCGGGTATTCGTTCTCGCCGACATATCCCGTCCCCATCTCCGCGCGCAGCGACTCGGCGATGCCGAGGGGATCGTCGCGCCAGAATGTCTGCTCGGCCTCGGTCGGCGGGCGCACTTTGTCATAGAGACCAGGGATGTGGATATGGCCGTCGGCGTCTTTCAAACCGGTAATGATCAGCGCCAGGGCATGGAACGGGTTGGGCGCGATGCCGCCGAATTCGCCGGAGTGCAGGTCGCGTTTGGGGCCGCGCACCTCGACTTCGGTATAGGTAATGCCACGCAGGCCATAGATCAACACGGGAATATCCTTGCTGGGCATCCCCGTGTCGCAAATAAAGACGGCATCGCACTGCAAGCGGTCGGGGTGATCTTGCACATACGTGGCAATCGACTCGCCGCCCGCTTCCTCTTCTCCCTCGATCAGTATCTTGACGTTGACAGGCAGTCCGCCGTTGACGTTGATCAACGACTCCATGGCCTTGAAGACGAGCATGGTCTGTCCTTTGTCGTCGCACGCGCCGCGCGCGTAGAGGTTATCGCCGCGCACCGTCGGATCGAAGGGCGGCGTCTCCCACAGCTCGATGGGATCGACGGGCTGCACGTCATAATGTCCATACACCAGCAGCGTCGGCTTGCCCGGCGCGTTGAGCCACTCACCATACACGAGCGGGTGTCCCCGCGTAGCGATCAATCCGACATTCGCGAAACCCATGCCGCGCAGTTGATCAGCGGCATATTCCGCCGCTCGCCGGATATCCCCGGCATATTCCGGCAGCGTGCTGATGCTAGGAATGCGCAGCCAGCCCTTGAGGTCTTCCAGAAAACGACCCTCGTGTTCCTGTATATAGCTTTCCAATTGTTGTACCATCGTCATTTCGTCCTTTCAGGTAAGTGAAATATAACCTTATCGTAGCAGGGGTAAGGAAGATTGTCCAGAGAGTATGTCTATTTCTCCAGAGCCGCTTGTTTTATAAACAAAAGTACCAGATGAGTATTCTTATTGTTTATATTGGAAGATCAGCAGAGTTCTAAAGAACAGAAGGGCGAAAAATTAAGCTGAGGAAAGTTTGTTAGAGTTATGATCTAAACAAATTTAGAAATTATCGCGAGGGGAACAACATGGCAAGAAGAAAAAAATCCAAGATAACAGCTACAATGCCGGTCATTCAACAAAACATCCTGGCTACATCTCCTGTAGCTCTCCTTATTGATGGAGAAAATGTCATTGCTCCAGAGATGATTGCCCATATTCTAGCTGAAGCAGGAAAAATGGGAGGCGTCGTGATCCGCTATGTTTACGGTAATTGGGCCGCCCCTTCAATGCGTCCATGGAAAGACATGATGGCTTACTATGCATTAGAACAGGGTGGTAATGTACCGGCAAACGCAGGTCGCAATGCCACCGATATTGCACTGGTTATTGGGGCTATGGATTTGTTGTATCGTGGAGTAAGGCACTTTTGCCTTGTTGCAGGAGATAGTGATTATCTTCCTCTGGTGAGCCGCCTGCGTCAAGACGGATGCACTGTCCTTGGTATTGGAATGCCAAATGCTTCGCTCACATTGAAGGAAGCCTGTAACAGGTTTCTCACCATAGAGCAACTAACGCCACATCCAGCATCGCCCAAATCGGCGATTCTCTCACCCACTCCCTCCCTAACGACCCCTCCTGAGGAAGAATTCTCGACCTTGCTCACCGATGCCTATTGCTATGTTGCAAAAAAGAGTGGAAATGAATGGATCCTTCTTTCGATTTTAGGGAAAGCGTTGAGAGATCGCTATCCTGATTTCCAGGCTGCTCACGGGAAAAAGAAGTTATCTACAATGATTGAACAGCATTCAAGCATCTTTGAGATGCGTCCACGCGAAGCAGGGAAGGGACAAACTACCGAGGTACGGTTACTGAGAAAGAAGTGCTGATTATAAAGATAGCAAGCAACAGCAAAGACAGATATACAAAAAGGAACACCAATGCGAACACAATCGCCCGATACCAGCCCCCAAGCGGAGCGCGTGCAGATCGAACTATTCCGTCAAGCGTCGATCAGCAAACGTTTTGCCATCATGGGAGCATGGAGTCAGTTGCTTATAGAGGCCAACAAAGAGAGCATTCACCGACAATATCCCAATGCTGATGAGAAAGAGATCGGTCTGATCTTTGTAGCCCGGCATTATGGACAGGACGTAGCAGATAAGCTACAGACGATTCCTATCAGAGAGAAAGCTGCAAAATCCTCTGATAACTCGCTTTTGTCAGGCGCTATTATGCCAGTTATAGAGGCTCTTGAGCGTTTAGATATGAGTTACTATATCGGCGGATCTGTTGCGAGTTCAATCTACGGCATTGCACGAGCAGACTTCAATATAGATATCGTCGCTGACTTAAAATTGGAGCATGTTCAACCTCTTGTTCGCTCTCTCGAAGCGGATTATTATATTGATGCTGATACTGTGAAAGATGCTATCAGGCGTAAAAGTTCATTCAGTGCTATTCACTTGGAAACAATGCTGAAAGTCGATGTTTTTATCCTAAAATCTCGGCCCTTCGATCAAGAAGCTTTTCGTAGAATGCGGCAGGAAAAGCTCACAGAGGACTCATCTCCTGTTTCTATCGTTTCAGCAGAAGATATTATCCTCAACAAGCTCGAATGGTATCGCATGGGCGGTGAGGTGTCGGATCGCCAGTGGGGCGATGTGTTGGGCGTTCTCAAAGTGCAGGGAACGAACCTCGATCTGGCTTACCTGCGGCGCTGGGCGGCAGCGTTGAATGTTACTGATCTGCTGGAGCGGGCGCTGGATGATGCCGGGTTAGCTGGATAAATTGACATTTACCCTCCCATCCTGTACGCTAGTAACAACGATCTGACCATTCATAGAAAGAGGGTTATACCTTTGTTACTTACAGCCGACATTCGGAAAATGCTGGTCAGCGGCGAACCATGGGGAGAGTGGGAGGGTTATCAGTTACCAATCAGCGACCACTACATCTGCCTGTGGACGCCGCTGGGGACGAAAAGGCACTGGAAACCCAATCACTGGAAGCCGAAATACTTTCTCTCCGACTGGTATTCTCTGAGCTATCTCTGGCCCGGCGCGTGGTATACCGTCCATATCAGCTATCACAAAGATGGTTCATTCGCCAGCGGCTACTGCGATATCATCCTGCCCACACCTGATTATACCAGCGCGTCCCACGAGATCATTTACACCGACCTGTACGTCGATGTCGTGATCCGCGAAGACCGCAGTGTCTACACCAAAGACCAGGAAGTCTATGATCGCGCCGCGCTGCGCTATCCCATCGTCGAGGAGAGTCGCCAGCAGGCGTTTCACTGGCTGGAGTGGCTTGAGCGACACGCCCGGCAGTGGACAGGACCGTTTGCCACCATTCCGCGGCAACTGCCGCGCACCGATTTCGAGTCGCTAAGCAACGAAGAAATCCGCGCTGCCATGCACACGTTCTTATGATACCAGAAACATTGCAAGATCAACTCAGACAACACGGCATCAGCGATTGCAACGAAGTTCCTTTGCGCGAACGTCTCGAAAGCCGCGTGGAAACCTATACCCTCATCAAGCTCGCCCCCTGGCCCGCGCGGCGCTGGAAGTGTCGGTATCGCCTGCTGGTAGGCGACAAGATGTACGACGCGCAAAGCGCCGCCGAGGCGTATGCATTGGCGCTGCTGGCCGTGCTATCAAAACAGTAGGGGCGGCGGCTCTGCCCCGCTCTGGCAAATCTTTGTGATCGATAACAGCCGATTTTTGGGCGGGGCAAGCCCACTGCAATCAGCA
>DATLSW010000419.1:0-8549 GCA_035533955.1 Ktedonobacteraceae bacterium
ATCGGTACGTACCGCGACAATGAACTGCCGTCCAGTCATCCCCTACGCTCTCTGCTCACCGACCTGCACCGCGAACAGGTAGTAACGACGCTGCCCATCCAGCCTTTGAGCGACGAGCAGATCGCAGCGTTGGTGGCGGAACTCCCCGGCGCACTTGTGCAATACATCCAGCGCCAGGCGGCAGGCAATCCCTTCTTCGCGGAAGAACTGGCGCGCTCGCTGGCAACAGAACCTGACGCGCCCGCTACACGCGACGCGCCCACCGCCATGCCATTGCCGGACACCATCTCCGCCGTGCTGGAACTGCGCATGAGCAGGCTCACTGCGACCTGCCAGCGCCTTTTGAGCAACGCCAGCGTGTTGGGCGGATCGTTCACCTTCGCGGCCATAGCGCAGCTCGAGGCCAGCGGTAACGGCGCGAGCGAGGACGCCGTACTTGACCTGCTCGAAGAGGCCATCCAATCAGGAGTATTAACCGAAGAGGGAACGGGGACGCGCATCACCTACCATTTCTGGCATCCCCTGCTCGTCAGCCATCTCTACGACCAGCTTTCCGCCGCGCGGCGCACGCGCCTGCATCGCCGCGCCGCCGCCATCCTACAGCGGGCATACCAGGGCAACGAAGAAGAGGGTGCGGCGCTGATCGCCAATCACCTTGTCGAGGGCGGCGGCGAGCCAGCAGAAATTGTCCGTTACGCCGCCCTTGCCGGAGACCGCGCCTACAGCCTCTCGGCCTATCCCGAAGCCGAACGGTTTTATCGCCTCGCCGTCACCCACCTGGACGATACTAATAGCAACAGTGGAGGCCAATTGATCGCGCCCAACACCGAACCACAGATGCAACTCGCCTACCTGCTGGAACGCCTGGGCGAATGCACACGCAACCTGGGCAACTACGAAGAAGCGCGCCGCCTCTACCAGCGCGTGCTATCCGTGCGCGGAGAACGTGGCGGCCCTGAACGTAGCGGCCCGATTGATCGGAGCCATCCCGACGCACAACACGAGGCCCAGATCGACGCCCTGCTCTGGCGCGAAATCGCCCTCACCTGGTACGATGTGAGCGACAACGCCAACGCTCGTGCCTGCTGCGAACGCGGTGAATCGATCTTGCGTGCGGCAAACGTGATCGGCGGTCCAGCCTGGGCCAGCATCCGCGTGCTGCAAAGCTATATCTACTGGCAAGAAGGCAACTTTGATGCCGCCCGTTCAGTGGCCGAAGAGGCGCTGCATCTCTACGAACAAACCCCGCAAGCCTCATCAAGTGATAGCGCGCGCTTCACCGGCACGCAGCGAACGCTGATGGGCGATCCTGTCAACCTGGGACGCACTCACATGCTTATCGGTGCTATTACCAACGCCACTGGACATACTACTGACGCTCTGACGCATTACCATGACGCGCTCAACATCTTTGAACAGTACGAACGCCAGCGCGAGATTGCCAACGCAAGCTGCTACATCGGCGATGCGCATCTACGCAAAACAGAAAATCAACCTGCATATGCAGCCTTACGCCGCGCTCTGAATCTCGCGGAGCGTGTCGGCGATGTATCATTGATATCTGGTATATATGGCAATTTTGGTATTATCGCTACTCATAGCGGTGATCTATTAGAAGCAGAAAACTGGTTTCAACAAGGTATTGTCCTGGCTGGGCAAATAAATGATCAGGTATTTATAAGTATTCTGTACTTGTACCATGCAATAGCTCAACAAGATCAGGGAAACCTTGACAACGCACGCACTAATATTTGCCGCGCTCTTACCATCAGTCGCTCGATAAGTCACGCTTCCTTGATCGGCTTCGCGCTCGTCACCACCGGTCTGCTACGCATCGCGCAGGCTAAACAGACCGTTCAAGAGCAACGTTCGCGCAATAATATTGATGCATCCAAACGTTTGCTTTTACGCGCCTTAGCCAGCTTGCGGCGGGCGCTGGCGCTTGATGAACTCGACGCAGAGATTCGCTATGAAGGGCAACTAGCACGCGCGGAAACCTTACTTTTGCTCGGCGATCTTGATACTGCGTTACAGCAGGCCGAGGCGGTCTACGAAGCAACACGCCAGCAAGAATTGACCTGGATTGCGGCACGTACCGGAGCGCTGCTGGGCAGCATCCTGGCCGCGCAGGGCCAATGGGAGCAGGCAAAACGCAATTTTGAGCAGGCCATGCAAGTGTTCCGCCAACGCGACATGCGCCTGGAATTGGCACGCACGCAGCGCCAGTACGGCCTGGCTCTCTTGCGCCGCGAGGGAACGGATAGGCTCGACAGGCACCAGGGCTTCGATTACCTGGGCGAGGCGCGCCAGGCATTCAAAGCGTGCGGCGCGGTCCTCGACCTGAGTATGGTAGAACGCGAGATCGCGCGTTATGAAAAAGTGTAGATCATGAGCTAAAGAATTTGGCGGGCAACCGACCGGTTGCCCGCCAAATTCTTTAGCTCATGCTTTCCTCTATGTCCATCCCAAAAAATCGCGACGTGTATCTACACGCGCGCGGAAAAGCTTCCCAACACCACGCGACGCAAGGCCAGCACATCACGGTAAAAACCTGCTGTATAAGTCTATCTTCCCAGGTACAATTTACACAAGAACCTGGACAGTTACCAGGTTTCATGAACAACAAAATATGGCGGCGCGCGCTTCGACGCTTTCGCGCGCCGCCGCGCAATCATCCCGCGCCAGGGCGCGCAAGGAGGGCCTGCATGAGTGTTGCTCGAACCGCTAACCGCCGTTTCCTCGTCCTTTTGACCGTCGTAGTACTGGCGATTGTCATTCTCTCTCTTATCAGCTTCGAAGTCGTCATCCATTTTACCACGCTCTTGCAGGCTTTCCACGGCGTTGCCTACACAAAAAACGGCATCATGCCGTGGCATCCATGATACCTGAGCAACACGCGCTGACGCTGCTGGCCCTCCCGGCGCGTGTGATGTAGGACTTTGGGCGGGGCGCAAATACGAACCTGAAACTTTTAGTTTTTGTCGGTATACTGTCTGTCAAAGAACTTGTGCGTGCGGGGACGTTTTGATAGACGCTGGCACGCGCGAGTCACGTAGCGCGAAAGGATCACGAGCGATGTCACACATAGATTAATAGATGCCACAAAAAAGAACAGGTTAACCAGTTACGGCCGGTTAACCTGTTCTTTTTTGTGGCATTAGCACAGCCCCTCAGATTGTGATCCTTCTGTGATAGAAAACTATGGATCATCTCTGATCTATGCGCTATAGTAAAGATGGAGGTGGGAGAAGGGAAATGAGGAGGGGAGGATGGGAAAGAGAAAGGAGAAATGCCAGAGATGATAGAAACTGACGGGGAGTGTGGCGCGCGGGCAAGGACACACATAATCAAGCTTATGGCGGGCTGGTAATATACCCCCGCGTGAAGTAACGAAAGCATATCGTTCTTCGCTCCGCTTGCGCCACACTTCATCCTTTCGTTTGGTGTGAGCATACCATCAATCAATATGCAACGGGCCAGGGCCAACAGGTCTCGGCCCGTTGTTGTACATCTGATACCTTATCGCGTGTACGTGGATAATGACAATGCCGGGAAAGAGTCCATCTCCGTCTGGACGTGCTATTTATCCCTCGAGTTGGCGACGACCGGACTGAAACAAAGTCATGCGCGCTGTTTGCGTCATAACTACTTATCTCCTGAATTCTAAAGCATTCATCGTTATAATGTCAAGTTGAGGCGACTATCCTTGTCGCGCGGTTGCGCACGTCTCCCGGTGCCGGAGTCGCCTCCTGCCCTGTTGGTGTTGCCTGTGACGTCATCCAGCCTCCTTCATACTGCGTTCCTGCTGGCGGGCTTCTCCATCGTTGTGATCTGAAAGACCGGGTGACGGGGTGTCTCGCGCTCAAAAGCCTCAAGGGGCGAGTCTGGCATAGCATCGAAGAAGGGCCGAACCGTGGCGACATTCGAGAGATACTGTTTGAGGACAGGAGCCGCCTGCTGTGCTGGCAATTCGGTCACGGAGATTGTCTCAGAGTGGCGGCCACGGGTGAGCGTTGCCGTCCCTGCTGCACGGATATTGCGTACCCACTGCACCTCGCCATAAGGAGCAACCAGAAAGCGGTGACCGTCCTGCTCAACCGGGATCACCGGAACCGTATGAGGCTGACCACTTGTGCGACCGCGTACGGTCAGCAACGATGTCATCCCCATATTGACGCCAGCGCGCAGAAGCGTCATGAACAGGGCGTCTCTGAAGCGGGTGGCAACATTGACTTGATATGTTTTAACCATGAACGTGTCCTTCCAGCTATAACTATGCGTGTGCAATCTCTCGCCGGCGCATTGATAGGTATTTCCACGTCGTCAAGAAGGCTGAGATTGAGCCAATTATTATCTGGAGAATCAAGAGTACTTTGCCAATATCGTTGGTGATCCAGGCAAGGACAAAATGAATTGCACCAGGCAAGGCGTCAGCGAGATGAGAGAAGTTGAACGGAAAGACCTCCAACAGCCAGAGAGCAGCAATCGCCATAAACACATTCGTAGCAACTTCTAAGGGGCGGGCTGGATTTCGACGACCGGTCACTGCACGAACTGCGGGTGCGGCTAAGGAAACAAGGATGGGGCCATACAGGCAGAACATCTCCAACGCTCCGAATTTGGCTGTGAAGAAACCCGTATTTGCCACTTGGTGATACACGAAGAAGCCACATAACAGAAGCGTGGCGACGACGCTGACGAACTCTCCAAACCGTTGCCCTGTGGTAAGGACTTCTTTATCAGTTTTCTCTCCGACCGTTTTCATATCATTCTCCTTATCTACTATTTTCCTTCGATGAAACCATACGATACACAGGTCACACTTGCCTCGCATTCGCCAGTTCTGGTATCTCACTCACCTCACAATTCGTTCCTGAAAAGTCGGAGCGGTAGGCATTGACCAGAGAAGATATAATGTGAATAATGATGGCCTGCGCCCGGCAGGCTCGTTAGCTTCCCGTTGATTGTTGCTTACACGCGAGCAGATACCAGGGAGGGTGCGGGAGATGCCCGGTAAAGTCAGCTTTGGCCGCAGCCACGCGAATCCGCTGGTGGGACGCGACGCCGAATTGGCGTCGCTGCGTCGCTTGCTACTCGCGCCGGAACAGCAAGGCAGCGCGCGCCTGGCAACACGCAAACAGACGGCTGCAATCCCCCTGGATACGCAGCGACAACCGCAGTGCATGATGGTGATGGGCGAAGCCGGCCTCGGCAAGACGCGACTGGCGGAAGAGATCAGCCGCGACGCGCAGGATCGCGGCTGGCTGGTGGCCTGGAGCCGCAGCTACGCGCAAGAAAGCAGCATCCCCTATCGCGCCTGGATCGATATTTTGCGCGGCGTCATGGCCGCCGCGCCATGGCCGCGCCAGGTGTTGGAGACGAACCAGCGCCTCGCTCATCTGAGCGTCCTGTTGCCCGAACTGGCCCCCACACTTCCGGCCCCCTCAAGGGAGGCCGCTACATTTTCTCTGCCCGCGCCGCCGGAACAGGAGCAGCAGCGTTTGTGGGAAGCCATGCTCGAATTCTTCACGATTGCCATTGAACACGCGCCATTGTTGGTCACATTGGATGATATCCAGTGGGCGGATACCGGCAGTTGCGAACTACTGGGCTACCTGGCACGCCGCCTCTCCGGCCGTCCCGCCATTTTTCTGGCGACGTGCCGCGACACCGAACTCGCGACGCGGCACCCTCTGCGCCAGTTGCTGGCGCACATGCAGCGCGAGCATACAGTTACCGCGCTATCGCTGCAACCGCTGAACGCTGAACAGATCAGCGCCATGCTGAGCCATTTCGACGTGCCGGGCAATGTAGCGCGTGATATCCAGCAGCAGGCATCCGGCAATCCCTTCTTCGCCGAAGAACTGGCCTACGCCTATGCTTCGCGCTCGCAGGTAGCGGAGAGACGCGAACGCCAGGGGCGGCACAGCCGCGACGTCACCCTGCCGCGCTCGATAGCCGCCGCGATCGACAGCCGCGTGGGCAGACTCAGCATCCCCTGCCAGTTGCTGCTGGGAGACGCGGCGGTGCTGGGCGGCTCGTTTGATCTGCATACCATCATTACGATGCAGATGGAAAGCGGCGATAGCGGGCGCGCCGACGAGGATACCGCGCTCGATATGCTCGACGAGGCAGTCCACGCCGGGGTCATCGGCGAAGAGGGCAAGGGCAACAACATTAGCTATCACTTCTGGCAGCCGCTGCTGGTCAGCCACCTCTATGAACGTCTCTCCGCGACGAAGCGCGCGCTGCTGCACCGGCGCGCCGCCGATATTTTGCGCCGCACCTATGTCAGCCGCGAAGAGCAAGGTGCGGCGGCTATCGTGCGCCACCTCGCGGCAGGCGGCGGTGAGGCGCAGCAAATCGTCCACTATGCCGAGATGGCGGGCAACGCCGCCTACGCGCTTTCGGTCTATCCCGAAGCCGAACGCTACTATCGCCTGGCGGTGGAACATCTGAAACCGGAGGCAAACGAACGGACACGCCTGGCCCTGCTTTTAGAGCGATTGGGCGAATGCCTGCGCATTCAGGGACAATATGAAGAGGCGCGGCAAAGTTACGAGCAGGCATTAGACGAACGCGGGCACGCGGGCGTGATGAATAGCGCCGCCATACCAGCCGAGGAACAATACAAACCGCAGATTGACGCGCTGCTGTGGAGCGAGATCGGCTGGACGTGGTACTACGCTGGCGATTACGCGCGCACGCGCGACTATATCGAGCGCGGCGAACAGGTTCTGCAAGCGGCAGACATCGGCGAAGGACCAGCCTGGGCCAGGTTGTTTTTCTTGCGCGGCTACGTGCTGTGGCAGGAGGGTCGCTTTGACGAGGCGCGACAGGCAGCCAACCGCGCGTTGGCACTGTTCGAGGATCACCTGCGCACGCGGCGCGATCACGACGCGCAAGCCGTGCCGCTGACGCGCCTGCGCCGCACGCTGAACGGCGATCCAGTGGACGTGGCGCGCACGCAGCGCTTGCTGGGTGCGCTCGCCAGCAGCGCAGGGCAGATCACGGAGTCGCTGTCGCACTCCGACATGGCGCTGGCGCTTTTGGAGCAGTATGATCACAAACGCGAGATGGCGCATGTCTCCTGCAACGTCGGCTATATCCACCTGCAACAGGGTGCATACGACCTGGCGCATACGTTCTTGCGGCGATCACTGATCCTGGCCGAGGAGATCGGCGATGTCCCGCTCAGCGCCGTCGTGATCAGCAACCTGGGTACACTGTCGGCGCGCACCAACGATCTGACAGAAGCCGAGTCGCTGCTGCGGCGCGCGCTGAGCATCGTCGAGCAGGTCGATGATCATGTCTACAAGAGCATGTGGAACGTGGAACTGGCAAGCGTCCTGCAAGAGCGCGGGCAACTGGACGCGGCGCGAGAGTGTATAGGCCGCGCCCTCACAATTGGCCGGGCCATGCACAACGCCCCCTGTCTCGGACTCGCGCTGACCGGCCTGGCCCGCCTGCGCCTCGCCCAGGCCAGAAAACAGAGCGCCGATAGCGAACGGCAGCGCCTTCTGGCGCGCGCGCGCCATGCTGCCCAACACGCCTTACGCCTCGAAGGCGTGGAAGCGGAGACCAGGACAAAGGCGGAACGGTTGATTGCGGAGATATAGTGACTCAAAAAAAGCCGGAAAAGAGCGGCACGAGTCTGGGATTGACGGATTGTGGATAACGCTCAGCCGACCGGCGCGGAAACGCACGTTGTCAAGATATCCCAGCGCAGTTCCGCCGGTCGCTGGTAACGCAGTGAGGTGTCGGGACGCAGACCGAGGCCCGAATAGAGGCCACGCGCCAGGACTGCCTCGAGCTGGGGCGAAAGGTTCGGGTTATAGTGACGCGCTGGCGGGATGATGCCGCTCTGTTTGACTGGCAACTGGCCCGTCGCCAGGAAATATGCCGTCGCCACCAGCGCGTAGAGGTCGGCGCTGGCATTGACGGGGCTGCGTCCAAACTCCGGGGCCGCGTACGGCGAAAGCTGCGCGCGCGATACATCCGCGCTGTAGCGAGCCGCGCGGGTCGCCAGGATGATCGAGCCGTTTGTGAGCATATAGCGCCCGTTGGTGCGCCCCAGCAGGATGTTCTCCGGCTGGATCAGTCCGTGAACAATAGGAGAAGATTGCTGCGCCAGGAATTCCAGCACATCGACCACCTGAAGACAACAGTCGATCACCTCCTGCTCGGACAGGACGCGCCTGATGCGACGCATACGCGCCAGGAGAGATTCGCCCTCGACACGCTCGAAAACGAAGAAGCCGCGTTCTTTCTCCTCGAAAATATCCAATAAGGCTGGCAGATGCGGATGTTTGCCCGCCGCGTGCAGCGTCCTTGTGGCCGCAAAGAAGAGCGCGCGCCGTGAGACGCGATCCTTTTCCGGCAGGGCCACTTCGCAAAGTCTGACGAGGGCGTTGTTATGCTTGCTGTCTTCGGCCAGCCAGGTCGTTTCGGAGACGCCGGGCAGCCATATTTGCTGGCTCAGACGTTCGGCGAGACGATAGCTCCCGCCGCGCAACAACGCGCCAGCCTCCAACGGAGTTGTATTTTCA
>DATLSW010000420.1:0-4387 GCA_035533955.1 Ktedonobacteraceae bacterium
TCGATATTCAGGTTGAGCGTCAGGACAATGCCGTCCTTTGCCACTGGCGTCACTTTCATGTTGGTAATCGCTCCCTGCTGCAAGCCCAGTTGTGAGACAAAGAGCGAGGTGAGCGCGCCCTGATCGAGTGCGAGATCGATCATACGCGGGCCGGAGACGGCCGTGGACGTGGCCGCCGGTGCGCCAGGTGTGCCGTTGCTGGCTGTATTGGGCGCTTGCCAGGAGAGAGCGGCGAAGACACCCGCGCCGATGAGCAACAGCAGGAGCAGCAAACAGGCCAGAGCGATGATCAGGCGTCTCCGCCGCCGCCTGGGCTTGCCACCGCCATTGCCGCTATTACCGCCAATATTGGGAGGCTGCGGCGGCTCGCCGAACGCTGCGGGCGGCGCGGGATCGCGCAGGATGTCAGTGGCGGCCAGCGCGATGCTACCCGCTTCCGGCGCGGGAATGACGACAGTGGTGGCGTCGGGATCAGCGGGTTCGTCGGCGACAGGCGCGGCGATGACTGGCGCAATGAATTGCGCCGCCACTGATTGCGCCGCCGCGGGCTGCGTCCCAGCTAATTGCGCGGCGGGCGTGGGCGTCATGAATGCCGCCCCCACCTTCATGTCGCGGCCCCATAGGAAAATGGCGGGGATGATGGCAATCAGGCATAAGAACATGGTCACAAAAAAGACTTCACTGTAGACGGTGTGGGCCGAGAGGATCAGGTGCGCGGCATAGCCCTTCGACCATTGGATGAACTGCGCCGTCGTCGCTGTCAAGGGCAGCGATGGGTATTGGGAGGCCAGTTGTTTGAAATAGGCCAGCGCCCAGGATGTCAGCGCGGCCAGGCCGAGGATCATGCCGGTCATGCGCAGCGCGGTCACAATGGCCGAGCCAATACCTGCCTGTGTCGTGCGTACCGCGTTGATGGCCGTGGTGCTGATGGGCGCGATCACCAGGCCGAAGCCGAGTCCAGCCGTGACTGTGCTGATAGTGATCTGCGTCCAGCCGACGTTCATAGGCCAGCGACTCATCAAGTAGAATCCGGCGGCGGCGAAAAGCAGGCCAAGTATACCCGTGACGCGGCATGAGACGCGGCTACAGAGCCAGCCACCGAGCAGCGCGCCGATAGGGATCATCATGGTCATGCGCATGAGAGCGAGGCCGCTGTCCAGCACCGGACGGTTCAGCACGGTATCGACAAAGATGGGGATATCGGCCATCGCGATGATCAGAGCCGCGCCCACCAGCAGGCTCACGAACGAAGCCGCGCTGAACGGGAAGCGTTTGAAGAGTGACAGGTCAACGACGGGCCAGCGCACTTTGCGTTCGACGAGAATGAAAACAATGAACAGGACCACCGCCAGGGCCAGCGCGATGGGGTTATTCTGCGGCGCGGGCGTGTTGGCCGGCGTGGGGCCGAGATCAGTTCCCTGCTGCGCCAGGCCCAGGCTCAGGCAGGTCAGCGCGCCGCCGAGCAGGAGCGCGCCCAGCCAGTCGATGCCCTCGCGCAGGCGCGTGCTTCTGGGTATCAGGAACCACGCGAGTAGAATAATGACGATCACAATCGGCACGTTGAAGTAAAAGATGTATTGCCAGCCGAATTGCTGCACAATGATCGCGCCGTAGAGCGGGCCGACGACGCCGCCCGCTTCTGTCACCGCACCGATCACTCCCAGGGCCAGCGCGCGCCGAGCTTCGCCATAGAAATCGCTGGCAATCGCCATCGCCACCGGCACAACCGCGCCGCCGCCGATAGCTTGCAAAAAGCGCGCCGCGATCAGATAAATCAGGCCGGGAGACGAGGTATCGATGCCGAGGTTGCTCAGAAAGCCCAGGTCTGACAACTGCGCGAAAAAGGGCGCGAGGCCGCAGAGAATAGAGCCAATCCCAAAAATGCTCAGGCAGAGCAAGAAAATGCGCCGCCGCCCGAAAATATCGGAGACGCGCCCCATCAGGGGCATGGCGATGATGAAGCCCAGCAGATACGCACTGATAATCCAGGCAGCGTGATCAAGCTTGGTCGGGCCAATGCCCAGATCGGTGATCATCGGCGGCAGCGCCGTCACTACCACGGTCTGATCCATCGCCGTGAAAAACACGCTGACGCAGGCGATAGCCAGCGCCGCGAACGCGATGGCCTTCCCGCTCTGCCCCGTGCCAGTCGGCGTGGCGATCTGCTTCAGCGATCCGGTGATCTGCGAACTGATCGACTGCCGACGCGACAACTCTGCGCTAACATCCTGTTTGCGCAGGCTGGAAGTCGTTTCTTTATCGTCTTCTAGTGTATACATCCTTATTGGCCCCTACAATTTTGGCGCGCTGATGCTGATGTTTTCGTTGTAATTCGAGATGATAAAGGCGCGTGCCGTATTAGCATTGTCGCCCGCCGCCGCCTCGCCGACCACCTTCACTTCGTAGGGCAGCGAGTCGCTTTTGCCAAGACAGGCGGTAGTTTGCAGCATCGTACCCGCCGGGACGCCGCCGCCGGTGAAGAAGGCGATGTATCTGGCATCAAGCTGACCGGTGACACGCCAGCACGGTGTATTGTTCACACTGTCGCTGACGGGCTGGCTGACATTCTGCACTTTGCTCACCAGCGCGAGGATGCCGGTATTGGGATTGGTCAGCGTGCTAGCATCGAGAACGCCTTTGACGACGCGCCACTGCCCGGTGATGGGATCGGTGATGAACTGCGTCGCGCCGACGCTGATCACGTTGACGGTGATGGATTGGCCGGAAAGAATGATCGTGGCCTGCGCCTTGACCTTGTCCGGCATCAGAATATCGCCGTTGGCGGCGCGAATCTGTATCTGGCTCGCGTTGGTCGTACCGGGGTTGGCTACCGACATGACGACGTGAAACGATGTGACGGTACGGAAGTTTTTCTGGAGCGCGGCCAGCAACTGCTTCGTGGTTGGCGCTGGCCCGCTGGCGTCGGCGTTGTGCTGCCAGGGCAGCGAGCAGCCTGTCACCAGCAGCATCGCCGTCAGGCAGAGAACAAGTAGGGGCGCGGGCTTGCCCCGCCCTGAGACGATACGCCTTGTAAGGATTCCAGCCTCTCTGGGCAGCCCGTCCGGGGGACGGGTAATGAGGTAATATGAGAACATAGGTAAAGCCTCCCCAAAATCTGGTGTATGACGAGCGAGACGGGGGTCTCGATCATCTGCTTCTGTTCCAAAAAACGCTCATTGCCCATACTTTCGTGGGCATGGTACTTCAGGATATACCATGAAAATGGCTCCGCCGCAGCGGAGCCATTTTCATGGTATACCCTGTCATTCTGAGCGCAGCGAAGAATCTGCGCGTTGCTCACCGAGATTCTTCGCTGCGCTCAGAATGACATCAGATTTTCTCTAGTTTGGCGAAATCCATGCTCAGCTTCTTTTTACCGATCTTCGCGTTGAACTGCACTTCGACAAATTCGGTCTGCTCCTGCATCTCGCTTTTGAGGATAATGCCATCGCCAAAGATGCTGTGGCGCACGCGATCTCCGGGCTTGAACTGCTGCTCTCGCGCCTTCGCGGGCGGCGTCGGAGGCTGTGGGGGCCGATTTATCGCCCCCGTGGGCGGCACGATAGAAGACGAATGTGAGCCGGAGCGCGGCGCGAAAGGCGGAGGCGCGGGATTGATCGGCTTGCCGGGCTGCGACGGCGGCTTGAGACCGCCCGGTCTGCTCTGATTGGCAGGGTTGCTGTTGCCCGGCTTGCTCGTACTGGCTGAACCGGGCATTGGGCGGGGCAAGCCCACGCCCCTACTGTAATTCGGCTTGCCACTGCCGAAGACGCGCCCGCTATCGCGCGACTCATCGTAGGGGCGTGCAGCCTCTCCGGGGGAGAGGTAATATGCCCCGCCCTCGCCGCTATCATTCGTATCGTCGTCCCAGCGATAACGCGCGCGTGGGCGGCTGTTACGTCCTGTCACCAGTTCCTGCGGAATGTCGTCGAGGAAGCGTGACGGCTCAGTATACTGCACGTCGCCGAAGTAGGCGCGGCGGCGCGCGCGCACCAGGTAGAGGCGGCGCATGGCGCGGGTGAAACCGACGTAGGCCAGGCGGCGTTCCTCCTCCAGTTGTTCCGGCTTATCGACCGAACGAGCATGGGGCAGCGAGCCTTCATCCATACCGATGATGAAGACGACAGGATACTCCAGCCCCTTCGCGGCATGCAGCGTGATCAGCGTCACAGCGTCATTGTTCTCTTCGCTCATCAGCTTGCCGTCTTCGCTCGTCTGCGTGGTATCCGCTCCGCCGACCAGCGCCACGTTTTCCAGGTACAATTCGAGAGCCAGCCGCGTCTCGATCTCCGAATAATCATCGGCCACGCGGCGCAATTCTAACACGTTGGCCCAACGGTCCAGCCCTTCGTCGCTGCTCTCACGCAGTTCGGGGCCGAGGCCGCTG
>DATLSW010000421.1:0-3741 GCA_035533955.1 Ktedonobacteraceae bacterium
ACGACATGGGAGATCATCCGCGACCTGAAAAGCCGCGGCGTGACGATCTTACTGACCACGCACCTGATGGACGAAGCTGAGCGACTGGCCGACCGCGTAGCCATCATCGATCACGGGCGGCTGCTCGCGCTCGACACACCCGCTCAATTGACTGGCGCGCAAACGGCCAATGTCGTGCGCTTCGTCGCGCCCGCCAGGCTGGATTGCGCCCAACTCGCCGCGCTGCCCTCCGCGCGGAAGGCCGAAGAGATTCGCCCCGGCAGCTATCTTATCGAGTCGGAACAGATAGCGGCGCTGCTGGCCGAACTGACGGCATGGCTGCGCGACCAGCACATCACGCTATCCGAGTTGCGCGTAGGCAATGGCTCGCTGGAAGACCTGTTCTTGCGCCTGACGGGAACCGAGGTGAGAGACTGATATGGCTATAGAAACGCTCAAGAACGACCTGATTCCCAACAAAGCGGCTTCCCTGGCGCGGCAGATCGCTATACAGACACGCTACGAACTGCTATTGACAATGAGACGCGGCGAAAACATCCTGATCACGCTGATCGTGCCGGTGCTGCTGCTCATTTTCTTCACATCGTTGAATATCGTTCCTGCCGTCAACGGCAGCGCGATCAACTTTCTGTTGCCGGGCATCCTGGCGCTGGCAATCATGGCCGCCGGTATGGTAAATCTGGGCATCGCCACGGCCTACGAACGCTATTATGGCGTGCTGAAGCGGCTGGGCAGTTCGCCGCTACCGCGCAGCGGCTTGATCATCGCCAAAGTGATCTCGATCCTGATCCTGGAAGTCGTACAGGTGATTCTGCTGATCGGCGTGGCAATCCTGTTCTATCACTGGCAAGCGGAGGGGTCGCTCTGGCTGACGATCCTGGCGCTGGCGCTGGGAACGGTGGCATTCGCGGCGCTGGGTCTGGCGATGGCCGGAGCATTACGCGCCGAGGTGACGCTGGCGGGAGCCAACGCGATCTTCCTCCTCTTCGTCTTGCTCGGCGGCGGCATCTTACCGCTCAACCACCTGCCCGCGCCGCTGGCCGCCGCCGCGCAACTCCTGCCCGCGAGCGCACTCACGCGGTTGTTGCAAGCAGGCATGACCACGGGGGCAGCGTTCCCGACATTCGCCCTGATCGTGCTGGTCATCTGGGCGGTCGCTGCGCTGCTGGTGGCGATGCGCACATTCCAGTGGGAATAACGTGGAGTATCAATGATGGCCCTGGCGACGCCAGAGCCATCATTGATACTCCCTAACACCGGCCCTTGCTGCACCACCACTGCCAGATATTGATCGTCTCCGCCGCCCCTTCGGGCGCGGGATCATAGTTGTTGGCCGTCACTTTGTGAATCGCCAGATCCACCGGCGCGTACAGGATAATGAACGGATAGTCCGTCAGGTAAAGCTGGTGTTCCTGGTCGAAAATCTGCTGCCGCGCCGCGGGACTTACCGTCTGCTGCTCTTGCTGGAAGAGCTTATCCAGTTGCGCGTTGCAATAGAAATCGATGTTGAAGCCATTGGGCGGCATTTGATTGCACGCGAGCAGCGACGAATCGTTGGCGTCGTAGGTGAGCGAGTCCTCGAACTCTCCGATATCGTAGCGCCCTGAGACCGCGCCCGTCGCGGGTGAGGCATTACCGCCCATCAAAAACGGCCAATAAAAAGTGCTGGCGGGATAATTCTGGATGACCAGCTTGATACCGATAGCCTGAAAATCCTGTTGCAGCATTGCGGCGTCCGCTAGCTGCCATGCCGCGTCCGTCGTGGTGGAGTAATTGAAACTCAGCGTCTCCATGCCTTTGTGGAGCAAATGATCCTTGCCTACATTCCAGCCATCCTGGGCCAGCAATTGTTGCGCGCCTGACGGATCATAAGTTGGACACAACGGTTTGGCCTGATAGCCGGGAATAAGCGCGGATGAGTGATCGGTGCAAAGAGGGAGAGCATAGCCGCCGCGATCAATCTTGATCAATGCCTGATAATTGATCGCTAAAGATATGGCTTCTCTGACCACCATATCATGGCTTAATATCGGATTGTGGAAGTTAAAATAGAGCGCCTCAAAGTTGGTCGTTTTCGCGTTGTAGGTCAATTTGTAACCCTTCAGACGATGGTACGCGCTGGCCTGAGCAATGTTCAGAGACCAGGACGAGTCCGCGCTGCCTGCCTGCAAATCTTTAAGAATTTTCGCAGGGTCAGGAACCACGCGAAATATGACTTCGTCGAGATACGGATAGCCTTTAGACGCCAGATAATAATTGGGGTTGCGCACGACTGTGTAGTGACTGCCAGGAACGCTATCGCTCATCATAAACGGCCCACTTACGACCGGCGGATCAAGGTTATCTGCTGAAGTAAGGATGGCAGCGGGATCAGTTGAGTATTTCTGATAGTAATGAGCTGGCAACGGGGCGTGAATGCCATCAGCCCACACCGTAAGAAACGGCTCGTAGGGCTGTTTCAAATGAAAAGTAATCGCTAAGTTATCCGGGGCAATATCCGTCGAACTAATCAGGTTGATGCCAGCTACGCTCGCTGGCGTGAATTGCGGATTCATCCACAAGCGCCAGGTGAAATCGACATCTCTGGCATCGAGCGGCTGCCCATCAGACCATTTCAGACCGGGACGCAGATGAAATGTCCAGGTTTCCAGGTCGGCGCTGATGCCGCCATTCGCAACGGTGGGAATCACCTTTGCTAAACCAGGGTGCAAGTTGCCGTTAGCATCGCCATAGAAAAGCGGCGTATAGAGAGCCTGGTCAACCATATCCGCGTAGGTCGAGGCTGAAGCGTTGGGAATCAGCGAGTCCGGTTCCTCGGCTAAATCATCGGTCCAGATGCCGCCTCTGACCGGCCCATGATTTACCGCGGGCTTGTTTGAGCCGCAAGCCGCCAATATTACGAGCAAGATAATCAGAATCAAAGGCAGCCGTAACCAGGGCAACTGCCAGATATTACCTCTATTGTCGCCTGCATGCCTGGGCAACCCCCAGCGATTACCTCTATTGTCGCGGACGGGAGGCGGCGGTCCAGGGCGACCGCAAGGGTCGCCCCTACCATACGCGGATATTCCTGCGCGGCCTCGTTGCTTGACCATCACATCCTACCCCCAACGCTGCCGGATGCGCGGCAGAATTTCCCGCGCGTACAATTGCAAGAAGCGCGACTGATCGTCACCCGGCGCGTGAAACACGAGATGATTGAAGCCAAGCTCAATGTATGGTCTGATTTGCTCGATTTGCTCATCGGGGTCGTCGGAAACCAGCCAGCGGCGATGAGCCTGATCGGCCACTGCTTCCGCTTTGCGTTCCATCTCGCGCGCGTCATGGATACCGGCCTTATCCTCGGCTGACAACGCCAGCGCCGCCCAGGTGCGCGTGTCCTGCATAGCCCGCACGCGGTCAGTATCAAACGAGACCTTGATCTCGATCATGCGCTCTATCGTTGCCGGATCGCGCCCCACCGCCTGCGCGCCTTCGGCCAGCGCGGGCAAAAGTTTGTCGCGATAGAGTTCGTCGCCCTTGCCGGACGTGCAGATGAAGCCATCGCCAACGCGACCGGCATACTTCGCCGCAACTGGCCCACCCGCGCTAATGTAGATAGGAATGGGCTGATCGGGGCGATCGTAGATGGTGGCATTGAGCGTATGATAGTATTGGCCGTCATAGGTCACGAGATCATCGCTCCAGAGCTTGCGGATGAGGTCCACGGCTTCGCGCAGGCGCGCCAGCCGCTCTTTGGGC
>DATLSW010000422.1:0-4733 GCA_035533955.1 Ktedonobacteraceae bacterium
CCGCGTTGCCCTGGTACATAATATTCGCGCCAGGCTGTCACAGCCAGCCATGTTTGACGGCGACCATCACAGCCTCGGTGCGGTTTTTGACGCCGAGACGATGCAAAATTTCCTGCACGTAGCCCTTGACGGTATTTTCGCTGAGGTAAAGCTGCGTGGCGATCTCGCGGCTTGAGAGGCCCTGGGCAACCAGGCGCAGGATGGCAAGTTGCTGCGGGCTGAGCGATGCTGGCGATGGTTCGGACGCGGCCTGGGAAGCGCTACGCAGTTGCGCCAACACGGCAACGGCGGCTTTGGGATCGATCGTGGCTTCGCCGCGCGCGACTGCGCGAATAGCGCGCTTGAGATCGAAGCGTTCGATGTCCTTGACGATGAAGCCGCGCGCGCCCGCCTGGATGCACTGCGCGACGAGGCTCTCATCGGTATAGGTGGTGAGGAAGATCACAGCCACCCGCGGGAATTTCTCCGTGACGGCGCGGCACACGCCGATGCCGCTCGCGCCGGGCAGGCGCACATCGAGCAGCACGATATCAGGTTGCAGGCGTCCGATCAGTTCAAGCGCCTGCTCGGCGTTGGCCGCGTCGCCGACGATGCTGAAATCCGGCTCCGAGATCAGCATTGCCTTGAGACCTTCGCGCACCATCTCGTGATCGTCAACGATCAGCAGACGAATCATAGCGGCGCCACCGCTTTGACGATCAGCCCACCTTCTTCGCCATTCACCAGCACAAACTGCCCGCCCAACTCTTCGATGCGATTCTGCATTCCGCGCAGGCCCAGGTGCGCCGTGTTGCCGCGATACACCTGGAGCATTTGCGGCGATAGGCCGACGCCGTTGTCCTGCACCACCAGCACAGCCTGCTCGTTCGTAACCTGCACAGTGACAATAACAATCGTAGCCCGCGAGTGGCGGCGTACATTGGACAACGCTTCCTGAGCGATGGTGAGGAGCGTGTTTTCGATTTTTTCCGGCAGCGGAGCAGTCCATTCAGCAACGACAAGATCGGCTTCGATAGCCGTTGACTCACGCAAGTCATGAATCAGCTTATAGAGCATTCCCACGAGACCATCCTGGTGTACCTCACTCGACGCGAGCGCGAAAATGGCGTCGCGCACCTGGGCATTGCCAAGCGAAGCCAGTTCTTTGATGGAACGCAATTGGCGCACCACCTGCGAAACCGGCGGCAAATGCTCGATGCCCCAATCGGCCTTGAGGCCAATGGTAAAGAGCGTCTGCTGCACGCGATCATGCAGTTCCTGGGCAATGCGGCTGCGTTCATCAATGAGCATCTGGCGTTTCTGGGCCTCGGTCAGTTCGTGGTGCAAGGTTTGCAGATCGGTGGCGACCTTACTCAATTCCTGGTTGCGTCGTTCCAATTCGGCGGTGCGCTCGCGTACTTCGTGTTCAAGCTGAGCGGCGTACTCTTCCATCGCGCGCCGCTCGCGAGCGATCAACTGCGCGTTGTGGATAGCGACGGCGGCCTGCGCTCCCAATGCCTCGATCAGCGCAACGTGGCGCTGGTTGAAGCGGCACGCCCTGGTATCTCCAATGAGGAACGCGCCGAGGATTGCGCCTTCGCGCGTGCGCAGTTGCACGCCGAGGAAGCTGCGCACGCTGATATGCCCGCGCGGCACGCCGATATAGGAGGGATGCTCATGCACATCATCAACCAGTACTGACGCGCCTTCCCAGAAGATGGGCTGCAACAGGCCGAGACCTTCGACCGGACCCAGGTGGCGAAAATGCTTCTCGATAGCTGGCGTCGCGCCCGCAATGGCCGCCAGGTTGAAGCTCACCTTATTCGGCTGCTCGTGCAGATCGGGGCCGACAATTTCGGGAATGAGAAAGAAGGCAGCGTATTGCGCCGATGTGACACGCCGCGCCGCGTCGGTAATCATCTGCAAGAGGCGCTGCAAGTCAAACTCCGACGTCAGGGCCGTGGAGATGCGGTTCAACTGCGCCAGTTCTTCCGCCTGCTGCTGCAAGTTGGCGATAAGTTGGGCGCGTCCCTCATCGAGATCAATAATCTGTGCCATAAGCTGCTCCGACCTGATACATGGTAAAGCTGCCATCCGCGAGGATCGCTGATCCATTATATCAACTCGTTGCCTGCTCTATCAAACCTGTTTTGATATAATGTCTAATTGTGTAGCGGCGCAATGAATTGCGCCAGGATTGGGCGCGATAAATCTGGCCCCGACAAGCGCAATGAATTGCGCCGCTACAGGCGTTACCGTCAGTGTTCCACCGGATTTGATATGACCTCGGCAGCAGCAGAATTGAGACGCATGTAGCGCGTGTAGATTCCCTGCACCAGCGCCAGCGCTCCCAGGCCAACCAGCAGGTGAGCCGTCTGAATCAGCCAGTGCAGGTTGCCGACAAGCAGCCCGGACTGCGTCAAGCCAAAGATGGGAAGCACGAACGTGTAGATGATTCCCACAATCCCCAACAACCTCATGCCTCTGATAAACAACATCATGATGCTGAGAACGAGGATGGATATTGCCAGCGTGATACCGAACAACATGTGAAAGGATATTAGATCAATCGGGGTAATCCAGAACAGCAGCCCAAGTATTAGCGCGGCCACACCAGCCACGCGCGCTATCCATACAAAGACACGTACCGTTGCCATGAGAAAAACTCCTTTTCTTCATTTCGGTGGAACCCGTGGCAACAGTGTAGCCGGTGTGAATGACAGGCACATGAACTTTTGTATGCTTTTTTGTCATCGATTCGTCATCTTGCTATGCTAGCCGTGATGGCGCGACAGCCGGAACAACAGGCCGAGCGAGACCAGAGCGCCGAGAATGCACGCGCCCAACAACAACAGCGCCGAAGTGCTGCCCTGCACGCGGCTGATCGAGTCCATCACGTCCGCGCCGATCAGCAAGCAAACCAGCAACACGACGGTCAGGGCCAGCACGGCCAATTTTCTGCGACGGCTCATATGTCGATGCAGCCTTTCCGATGAGTAAAGATTTCAGAGAAAGTTGAGGATATCGTACCATATCCGCTAGAGCAGTATATAGATGACGATCCACTTAATAACCTGTTCTAATACTGGGGCGAATCAAGCAAATTTGATGTTATCGAGCGGAACCCAGCCGCTCTTTCCGCGCTGATCGGTACACCAGACCCAGAGCCAATCGGGATTGTCATTCCAGGGTTCCACTTTATCGCTGACAGAAAAGGTTTCACCGGCATTGACTGAGATCGGGTCCGGGAACTGCGCACTGTAGTCCGCTACAACCATACGCTTCCGCGACGGATTAGCATTGCCGCCATCAGCCTGATTTTATGTTCCTGATTCATGCCATCTCTTTACCCATGAAGTTACGTCCGCACATAAAGATGCGTCGTGGGATTATAACGATAGACGGGGTTGCCCTTGTGGTAGCTCAACTGGCCGTTAGAATTAACCGTCAGCCAGAGGAGAACCTGTGTGTTGGGCGGCAGGTGCAGGGGATAGCGCCAGTGGCCCAGGCCGCTCGGACTGGTAACGCCGAAGAGCCACGCGCCGCCGTCGCTATCGATGGTGTTGGGCGAAAGTTGATCGCAAGTCAGGCCATTATTGTCGTAGGTGTTATCGACTTGCAGATTACAGGCGTGCATCGACATACCGTTGAGCGAGGCCGCCGGGTCGGCGTAGGGATAGTTGCCGAAGTTCTTGATATGCTTGCGCGCGAGAGCGGCGTCCGCCCATACCCAGGAACCCTTCATGATCGGCAGCGCCGTCTCCACGTAGAGTTGAATCTGCACGCCCTGGGCAATCCGCACCGCCAGCCAGCAGCCGCTGGTACAATCAACGCCGACCTGCTGCTGGCTCGCGATGTTGATAAGCGGCGTAGGCAAGGCTTGCTGCGGTCCCGTGGGAGCGATGCTCAATACAAGGCCGCCCAGGGCGACAAGCGGGTACTGCGGCGACAGAGAGACGACCTCGCCGGGCTGTAGATCGTCGCAGTTCTGGCCCATCGCCGCCGTCAGTGCCTGGACGGTGGCGGGATCAGCATCGGCAAAAATCGTACCCGCGTCGGCCATGCGCATCTGATAGGTCAGGATTTCATCGCACGAGTCGGCTTCCTGCACGGTATAGAGCAGCGAGCCAACCTGTGGCAACACAGTCGTAAAAGCCGGATTGGGAGTTGGCGTGGGCGATGGCGCCGGGCCGGATAGATTGTAGAAATAGCCCGTCATGGCCGGAAAGACCTTCTGACCGGCGTGCGCGCCGAAGTAATAGGCTGGAATTGCCACCAGGGCAAGTACTGGAACAAGCAAAAAGAATTTCCAGGGCAAACGCTGGAGAAACGCGCGCAGATTCTCCAACGGTGTCGTGCGTGGTCGAAAACGCCGTGGCATAGCCGCTTCCCTTCTCAGTTCTTCATAATTATGTATTTTATCTACATGATAAACGAATGACTACCGACAAAAGTCAATGGATATCATGCTCGATCGCCCCAATTTGAGGCTTGTGTAATTTTATGGTACGTCTTTTACGCTTTATATCACGGTTATTCTATACAATAGCATCTCGCTGGCGATAGGGACAGTGTCTATAGCCATTCAGTCCTATTTTTCAGTGGGCGACCGGCGTAATAGTAAGGATTTTGCCATTTATGGCGTATACTATTGTGTACACAATGTTTTTTAACCTTAGAAGGTGAGCAATAATGTTCAACACACCCAAAGTTCTTATTGTCGATGATAGCGCTTCATCATCCCAGTTTATGTC
>DATLSW010000423.1:0-5215 GCA_035533955.1 Ktedonobacteraceae bacterium
TCGCTGGTTTTTTTCTTTGTCTCGTCAAGCGCTTTCTCGCACTATCGCGAGCGGGAAAAGGCCCGCGTCGCCGATGATAAGTTCAGCAAAGGATCGCAGCGCGATATCGCCCAGGCGGCGGCCAATGGTGGGTTAGCGACGCTGTTGGCAGCGTGGCATGGCATAACAACCTCGCCGACACGGCGCAGCCTGCTACAAGCAGCCTACGCGGGCGCGCTGGCGGCGGCAACGGCGGACACCTGGGCAACCGAACTGGGCGTACTCAGCAGCGAGCCACCGCGCTCCATCATTACCGGCAAGCTGGTGGCTCCTGGCACGTCCGGCGGCATCACCCGGCGCGGTATGGCGGCGGCAACGCTGGGCGCGCTGGCGCTCGGCATGATCTTCTGGGCAATGGAGGGATTTCACCGCTCGCTGGCCTGGCTGCCGCTGATCGCCTGCCCCGCCGGTCTGGCGGGAAGCGTAGCCGACAGCCTGTTGGGCGCGACATTGCAAGCTGTGCGCTACTGTCCAGCCTGCCAGACGGAAACTGAGCGGCGCGTCCATAACTGCGGGACAACGACGATCCACTTGCGCGGCCTGCGCTGGCTCAACAACGACGGCGTGAACTTCGTCGCCACGCTTACCGGTAGCCTGACGGCGCTCGTTTTACGGCTTCTCGTCAATGCCTGGAAACCTCTAAATCTTACGTACATTACACGAATAACAAGGAGAAATAAATGAACTCTATTGTTTCACGTTTCATTTCACAGCGTTGGCAACCTGGAGCGGCCGCGGTGGCAGGGACATTGGCGACGGCAGCGTACAGCGTCGCCATGGAGGGGGATATAGTAATTACCGGGAATCGCTTTAGCGATGTGCGTTTCATACAAGGGTTGATGGGCAAAAAGGCCAGCAAGCAGCGCAAATTTCTGGCTCTGGCCTGGATACTGCATTTTCTCAATGGCATCGCTCTGGCCGAGATCTACGCCGCCGCGGCCAAACGCCTCTTGCCCGGCCCAGACTGGCTGAAAGGGGCTATCTTCGGCGAACTCTTCGTCATAGGAATGTGGCCGCTGACGCCCATCGCGGACAAATATCACCCGTTGATCAAAGATGGCGATTTGCCGCAGCTTGCCAATCGCACTGCATTTCTCCAGAATATCGGGCGTCACCTGGTCTTCGGTCTGGTATTGGGATGGCTGTATAAAGATTGAGTAAACAGAAGCATGATCGGCGGGCATAGTAGACCATACCCGCCGATCATGCTTCTGTTTATTTACACCAGGTTGCGCACCCAGCCGCCGATGACAGGCAGGCTATAATCTTCACGCACAAAGGCCATGACCATGAGCCAGACCCAGAGGATAATCGTTACCCACCAGAGACCAGTGACAACTAACCCCAGGGCTGTGCCGGTCAACCAACCCAGCAAAGAACCTAACAAAGGAACCCATCCCACGATAGCTCCCAAAAGCCCTTTCAGCAAGGTAACACCGAATATCAGGATTGAGAGTAACCCGAAGGTGATCATTGATTGCGCCGCATGCCAGCGCACACTGCGATTCTTCTCCAGGAAGAAGAAGATAATTCCTGTAACCCAGCCGAGCGAATACGTCAGAACACGCTCCAGGCGCGGACTCATTCCGAGCGTTGTCATTTGATTCATCATGCATGTGCCTCACTTTTGTTTATCAGATCTCTAGCCCATTATTTTCATCTGGGATATTCTATGATCTATACGCTCAGCGCTGTTGCCGGTTGCATGTTTCGCCAGGATGAAGCAAGCCTGCGACCCTACGGATTGGGCCAGCCTTCTTCGCCGATGAGCGGAACGAAGACGCAGCCACCCAACGAGTGAGTTTCCGGTCCCCACGGTGCGCGGCGCACCAGCATTAAATCTTGCCGATCTGGCCCGCCAATGGGAATGACCAGGATACCCCATGTCACCAGTTGCTCAAACAACTGCCGCGGGAGGTCAGGCGCGGCTGCCGTGACGATGATGCGGTCGTAAGGAGCAGCATCAGGCCAGCCCTTCGATCCGTCACCGACGTAAAGGGAGACATTAGTCAGTCCGAGTTGTAGCAGATGGAGCGCCGCCTGATAGGCCAGTTGCTGGATGCGCTCGACACTGTAGATATGAGCGGCCAGGCGCGCCAGTACCGCCGTCTGGTAGCCGGAGCCTGTCCCGATCTCTAAGACGCGCTCGCTGCCCATGAGGAAAAGCGCCTGCGTCATAATCGCCACCATCAATGGCTGCGAAATCGTCTGGCCCATGACGATAGGCAGCGCGCGATCTTCGTAAGCCAGAGCATGTTGATGCGCGCCGATGAACGTCTCGCGCGGCGTCGCCAGAATCGCGGTCAGCACGCGCTCATCCTGGATACCAGCCTTGCGTAACGAAGCAATGAGTTGCTGGCGCTGCGCTTCCATATCGTTCGTCATACCAGTCCACCCGTTATTTGCTGAAAGAGTTGTGAACGCAGGATTTCTTACCTACAGTGTAAGGTGTGGAGATAACAGCGTCAAGTGAACTATGGCAAACAAAAAGAGGACCGCCGTAAAAAGCGTTCCTCTAAAATGTAACAGATCTGAATGGGCGCTACTGGGCTCGAACCAGTGACCTCTTCGGTGTGAACGAAGCGCTCTTCCGCTGAGCTAAGCGCCCTCGCTGTGACAGCAGCAACTATAGCATTATACCAGCAAAATGTCAAGCAAGATTGCAGAAAAAACCCGACGAAAGTTCTATGTGCAAGCATTGACAAGCAGGCCAAAAGCATGTTACCATAAGATTGTTACATCATGTAACAAAGTTTTTCTAACCGATATTTCGACAGGAGGGAGTTATGGCACTTCCACAGCAGCAAAACAGATCTGGTCGGCTACGGAAAGACGCTATCAGCGTCATTGGGGCCGTCGCGCTGGCGATGGCGTTCATGGGACCGGCAACCAGCGTATTTTTCAACACCGCGCCGGCGGCCAGCGGAGCGGGCTACGCGCTTCCGTTTGCGCTGATCCTGGCTTTGATCGTGTCTGTCCTGGTGGCATCAGCCATTGGAGCATTCGCGCAGAAAATCCCCACCGCCGGGTTTGCCTACACGTTCAACACCCACGGCTTCGGGAAACGCGGCGGCTTTCTGTCCGGCTGGATTCTCGTGTTCTCTTACGCGATGGTCGGGCCAATGCTGCTTTCCGCCATTGGCGCGCTCGCCGAAGCATTCGTCCAGAGCGTCGTACATGTCGATATCCCCTGGTGGGTCTTCACGGTTGTCTTTGCCGTCCTCGTGTGGGGTATCGGCGTGTTAGGCGTCAGCCGCACCGCCACGACGGCCCTCATCTTCCTGGCCTTAGAAGTTGGGGTGATGCTTTCCCTGTTCTTGACGATCCTGGTCAAGGGCGGCGCGCAGGGAATTTCGCTACAGCCATTCAATCCTCTGCATTCGTTCGGTGGCTTCTCCGGGCTGGGCATCGGCCTGCTGTGGGGCATTCTCTACTTCGTCGGCTTTGAGTCCGCCGGGACATTGGGAGAAGAGACGCGCAACGCGAAACGCAGCATTCCGGTCGCGCTCTTCACCGCCGTCGCCGTGATCGGCGTCTTCTACGTCCTTTCCGCCTGGGTAGCCGCGGTAGGCTACGGCAGTAGCCATGTCCACACATTTGTCAATGACGGCACGCCCTGGATTACCCTGACGCAGACGTATTGGGGATCGGGTCTGGTCTGGCTCGTCTCACTGACCGTGTTGAACAGCATTTTCGCCAACCTGGTGTCGGGCATCAATGCCACCGTGCGCGTATTGTTCGCGATGGGACGCGAGGGACTGGTCTCGCGCAATCTTGGCAAAACGACCGGACATGGTAATCCGTCGATCGCCTTGACGGCATATATGATCTTTGCCCTGGCGTTTGCACTGCTCGGCAGCATTCTCTGGACGCCGCTGGGAGCTTACGGCTTCTTCGGCACAATCCTGGGTCTGGGCATTGTGATTACCTACATCCTGATCAACCTTGCCCTGATCATCTTCTACCGCCGCAACTATCCCGCCGAGTTCTCCATCGTGCGCCACGGCATTCTTCCGGTGATCGCGAGCCTGCTGATGCTGCTGCCAATCTACGGACTGCTCTGGCCCATTCCAGCCTATCCCAATAACCTTGTGCCGTACATCATGCTGGCATGGATCGTCATCGGCGTCGTCTACCTCGTCTTCATCACGCGGCGACAGCCGCAGTTGCTCGACACGATGGGGCGCGTTATGACAGATGAGACGCCGGAGATGGGCGAGCGGCAACCGGCGGCTGGAACGGCGCTGGCCGAGTAAGACGACCACAAAGGAGGCAAGATATGTACTTACAACGCCTGATCGAACGCAATCCGCGACTGCTTGAAGCCGCGCTCGCGCTGCACCAGGAAGGAAGCATTCCGCCCAATACGTGGGTGATTGATCTTGACATGATCGTCGAGAACGCGCGCGCGCTGGCTGCCGAAGCCAATCGACTCGGCCTGACAACCTATCTCATGAGCAAACAATACGGGCGCAATCCTTACGTCAGCGCGCTGGCGCTGGCACAGGGGTTGCACAAGCTGGTAGCCGTTGACGCGGCTTGCTCGCTGATGGCGCGTCGCTACGGCATTCCCGTCGGACATATGGGACACCTCAACCAGCTTCCACGGCACATGGTTCCAGCAATGGTGGCAATGCGTCCCGAAGTGATCACCGTCTACAACGTTGAACACGCGCGCTGGATCGACAGCGCCGCCGCCGATCTGGGCATCGTCCAGGACTTACTGATTCGCGTATATGCTCCGGGAGACATCTTCTTCGACGGGCAGGAAGGCGGTTTTCGCGAGGACGATGTGCCAGCAGTGACCAATGCACTGGCTAGCCTGCATCATGTGCGGCTCGTCGGCGTCACAGCCTTTCCGTGTGTTAGCTACAATCACCGGCCCGACGAGACGGCCACTATCACACCGAATATGCGGACGGTGCTGCGCGCCGCCACGACGCTGCGCAAGCTGGGCATCGAGGTCAAGCAAATCAACGCGCCCGGCAACACGTCGTCCATAGTCATGACGCTGCTGGCGCAGCATGGAGCAACACATGTCGAACCCGGCCACGGTCTGCTCGGCACAACGCCGAACCACGCTTATAACGGCGGCCTGCCGGAGAAGCCAGCCTACACCTATGTCACCGAAATCTCTCATCACGTCGGCGACCGCGCCTATGCCTATGGCGGCGGC